>JBBSKE010000439.1:0-3333 GCA_038256595.1 Tepidiformales bacterium
ACCGTCGCTACCTCCACGCTTGGCCCGAGGCCTGGGTCCCCGGCGCTGGTTGGCGCGGCTACGACCCCACCCTCGGCCTCGTCGTCGCTGACGCCCATGTTGCTGTCGCGGCCGCCGCCTCATCCGCCGATGCCGCCCCGATTAGCGGCTCGTTTCGTGGAAGCGCGCGGTCCACCATGACCGTCGACCTCGTCGTCACCACCTCGCCCGACTGAACTACTCGGCGGTAAACGGCTCCCCTGAGTACCGCTCCCGCGTCACGAACGTCTCCACCGGCCGCCGCTTCAGCTTCGTCACGGATTTGGCTGGCCGCCCCACCGGCAGCAGCCCCGCGATCGCGAACTCCTCGGGGATCCCGAGGAGCTCCTTCACCGCCGGCTCCTCCGGGCAGATTAGCGTCGTCAGCACGGTCCCGTAGCCTTCCGCCCGCAGCCCCAGCATCACGTTCTGCACGAACGTGTACACCGACCCGCCGCCGATGATGCTTGGCCGGTCGAGGTCCTTGTCCGTGATCGCCATCGCGTTCACATCGACCAGCACGAGCAGGAACACCGGCGCCCGGTCGAGCTGCTGCCCGGAGAACGTGTCCGTCCGCGAATACTGCTCGATTGCGCGCTCGTTCCCCGCTGCCTGCGCCTTCGCAAGCTGTTCCTTCCGGTATGCCTCGGCGCCCGGCTGATACAGCTCCCACAGGCGCGTCTTCGTCGCCGGGTCCCGCACGACGATCACCCGCCAGCCCTGCCGGTTCCCGCCGTTCGACGCGAACCGTGCCTTGTCGAACACGCGGTAGAGCGTTCCGTCCGGCACATCCTCGTCGGTGAACTCGCGCGTCGCCGGGGTTGTCGTCATCGCCTCGTACAGGTCCATTCGCTACGCCTCCTTCGCGATGTCGCCGAGCACCTCGATCGTCCGGTCGAATGACCCGGGATCCTGGTCGCCCAGGTTCACGATCGAGCACAGGATCTCGTCCGCACGATGCTGGCGCATCTCCCCAACCCGCTGCCGCACGGTGTCTTCGTTGCCCCAGATCACGAGGTTATCCAGCAACCGGCTCGAGAACTCGCCGCCGGCGGCCTCCGGGTACCCGGCGTCCCGGAACATGTTCTGGTACATGATCACCTTCAAGTAGAACCCGAACTGCACCGGCACCTGCGCCCGGATTGCCGCCTCGTTCGTACTTACCACCAGCGGTACATGCGTCACAAGCGGCGGCCGTTCTCGCCCGGCGTCAGTCGCGCCCTTGGCGAGCGCTGGCGCAGCCACGTCCCGGATGTACTGGCGCGCACACATCCACGAGATCGCCCCGTCTGTCAGCTCCCCCGCCAGCTCGAACGACTTCGCCCGCAGCGCGGAAGCCAGCACTTGCACCTTCGTCGGCGCCGCCAGCCGGACCTTCGCTTTCAGCATCGACCCCTCGAAATCCACCTCGCCGTCATGCAGCGCCTTCGAAAGGATCGTCACGTACTCCCGGAGATGCGTGGTCGGCCGGTCGTACGCGATCCCGAACGCCGGCTCGATAACCCGCGGCCCGCTCGGCCCCACCCCGAGCCGCAGCCGCCCCGGTGCAAGCTGGTCGACCGCAATCGCGCTCTGTACCAGCGCCAGCGGATGCCGCGGATACGTCTGCACGATCGATGTCCCCAGCCCTATCCGCTCCGTCTTCAGTGCCGCCGCCCCGAAGATCACGAGTGGGTCCGGCGCCTGCGCCCCTGTCGTCATCCACGCCGTCTCGATACCAGCCTTCTCCGCCTTCACGATCATGTCGATCACGCCCTGCGCTCCCGCCCCCACCGCATGCACCCCAATTCCAAGTCCCTGCATCGTGTCACCCTCCTGGATCTCGCCGCGTACTCTAGCGTCCCCGGATGCACCTCACACGCGCCCGTGGTAGCCCCTATCTCACTTCCTCCCCCATCATGGATCACATGACAACCCGCCGACCCGACGTCCGAAACGTCGCAATCATCGCTCACGTCGATCACGGCAAGACTACCCTCGTCGATGCCCTCCTGAAGCAGTCCAACGTCTTCCGCGAAAACGAACACGTCGGCACCCTCATCCTCGATTCCAATCCCCTCGAGCGCGAGAAGGGGATCACCATCATGGCCAAGAATGCCGCCGTCGATTACCGTGGCATCCGCATCAACATCATCGATACCCCCGGCCACGCCGATTTCGGTGGCGAAGTCGAACGCGTCCTCAACATGGCCGATGGCTGCCTCCTCCTCATCGACGCCGTTGAGGGGCCAATGCCCCAGACCAAGTTCGTCCTCCGCAAGGCACTCGAACTCGGCCTCCACGCCATCGTCGTCGTCAATAAGATCGACCGTCCCAACTCACGCCTCGAAGAAGTCGTCGCCGAAACCCAGGACCTCTTCCTCGACCTTGCGACCGAAGAGCACCAGCTCGACTTCCCGGTCCTGTACTCCAACGCCCGAGATGGCTACGCCGGACGCGAATCCACGGTCACCGGCGGCAACATGGAGGCGATCTTCGAAACGATAGTCGCCCACATCCCCGGGCCAGCCGTCGAAGAAGACGCCCCTTTCCGAATGCTCGCCACCACCCTCAGCTACGACACCTACCGCGGTCGTACCGCCGTCGGCCGTATCCGTGACGGCGTCATCCACGCCTCTGACTCGATCATCCGCTTCAACCACGACGGCGAGACCTCGAACCACCGCGTCGCCCAACTCTTCGGCTTCGAAGGCCTCGGCCGTGTCGAACTCACCGAGGCCCGCGCCGGCGACATCGTCGCAATCACCGGCATCTCCGACATCCTCATCGGCGAAACCCTCGCTGCCCCCGAAGTCACCGAGCCTTTGCCCGTCATCGCGATCGAAGAACCCGCGATGAAGATGACCTTCCGCGTGAACGACTCCCCATTCGCCGGTCGCGAAGGCCAGTTCGTCACCAGCCGCCAGATCCGCGAACGCCTCTACCGTGAGGTCGAAACGAACGTCGCCCTCCGCGTCGAAGATGGCGACAGCGCCGAAGCGTTCATCGTCAGCGGCCGCGGCGAACTTCACCTCGCTATCCTCGTCGAGACCATGCGCCGCGAAGGCTACGAGTTCGCCGTCACCCGCCCCGAGGTCATCCTCCGCGACGGCCCCCGCGGACTCGAAGAGCCGTTCGAGAAGCTCTACGTCGAAGCCCCCGGCGACTCCACCGGCTTCCTCATCGAATCGCTCTCCGGCCGCAAGGCCCAGATGACTGCCATGCACTCCGACCACGATGGCCACACCCGCCTCGAGTTCGACATCCCCACCCGTGGCCTCATCGGCTTCCGCGACGCCTTCATCAGCGGCACCGGCGGCGAAGGGATCATGAACA
>JBBSKE010000440.1:0-3326 GCA_038256595.1 Tepidiformales bacterium
GTGAACACCTCCCATGTGCCCCTCGACCCGGAGTCGCGAGACCCCGGCCAGCGCGCTTCGATCGGCTGACGGACGACTACCTGGAGCCGCACGCGAACGACGCGGATTGCGTGGCCACGGCTACGACAGCTGTCGCGGCAACGACTCCCGGCGAAGCCCTGCGCGCGCTCGCAACATCCGGCTATCTCGACCTGCCGGTGCCCGGCGCTGGCGAGACCTGGGCACGATTCCGCCGCCTCGCCGAGAATGCGGCCGTGGACCTCTCGCTCGGGCGGCTCGCCGAGGGCCACGCCGACGCCATCGCTATCCTCGCCGAGGCGAAGCTCGATCACGACCCCACAGCGCTCTACGGCGTCTGGGCGGCTGGCGGGCAGGTCCTCGCGCGCCCCGGGACGGCGACCGTCGTCCTCCACGGCGAGCGCGAATACTGCTCGGGCGCCGGCGTCCTCGACCGTGCCCTGATCGCCGCGACAAACGTTGGCGGCGAGCCTGTCCTGGCGGTGGCGAATCTCTGGAACGCGGGCGCCCACATCCAGCCCGGGACGTGGCTCGCGGTCGGCATGGCCGATTCCCTGAGCGCGAACGTCCAGTTCCACACGGTCCCGGCGCAACTTCTCCTCGGACCTGGCTTCTACACGAACCGGCCCGGCTTCTGGCAGGGTTCGGTGGGGGTTGCGGCCGTCTGGTATGGCGGCGCCCTTGGCCTCGCGCGCGCGGTTCGTCCCCGGCTCGATTCCAGCGACGCCGTCGCCCGCACCCAGGCGGCAGAATTGCACCTCGCGATCGCCGGCATGCGCCTCGCCCTCCAGCAGGCCGCAGCCGAGATCGATGCCTCCTGCGAGTCGCCGGAGGGGATGCCCTTCGCCCGGGCCATGCTCGTGCGCCACGCCGTCTACGAAGGCTGCCGCGCGGTCCTCGAACTCACGAGCCGAATCGGCGGCACCGGGCTCGCCACTCACGACCGCGCCCAGGCTCGCCGCCTCGCGGACCTCCCGGTCTATCTCCAGCAGCACCACCCGGCCCGCGACCTGGCCGCAGCCGGCGAGGTCATCGCCAAAAGCCGCGAGTCCCGAAGATGACGGCCCCCGAACTCGCCCTCCCGGAGAGTGGACGAGTCGCGATCCTCGCACCACACCCGGACGACGAAGTCTTCGCGGTCGGCGGGCTCATGGCCGTGCTCGAAGGCCGCGGCTGTTCGCTCGAAGTGATCGCCGTCACGGACGGGGAGGCCTCGCACGCCAGTTCGACTCGGATCACGCCCGCCGAACTCCGCATCACGCGAGCGCGCGAGACCCAGCAGGCTTACGGACTCCTCGGCATCACCCCGCGTATTACGCGCCTCGGACTGCCAGACTCGGGCGTCTCGAACTGCGGCGAGGAGCTGCGAATCGCCTTCCGCGAGCATCTTGCAGGCGTCACACTCTGCCTCGCGCCAATCGAGACCGACGGCCACCCGGATCACGACGGTAGCAGCGCCGCCGCGCTCGAAATCTGCGCCGAACTTGCCGTCTCCGCGTGGCGCTATGCGGTCTGGGCGCGACTCCACCCGGTACGAATCACCCAGGGCACGCCCGTGGTCTTTGCGCTGCCCCCGGAGGTGCGGTCGAAAAAAGTGCGCGCGATCCAGGTCTACGAAAGCCAGCTCCATGCCCTCGGGCCGCTGCCGGAGGATGGCCCGGTCCTGCCTGCGGGCTTCCTCGAACACTTTTCCGAACCCGGGGAGCCAATATGGCCAGTGACGTGAGCCTCGACGCCGGCTACTTCGAGCGCGTCTACGCCGAATCCGATGACCCGTGGGGCTTCGCCTCGCGGTGGTACGAGCGGCGAAAGTACGACCTCACGCTCGCGTCCTTGCCCAACGCGCGCTACCGGCGGGCATTCGAACCCGGCTGCTCGATTGGCGTGCTCAGCGAGGGGCTCGCCGCCCGCTGCGACGAGCTGATTTGCTGCGAACTGCTGCCCCGCATCGCTACGGTCGCGCGCGAGCGGCTCGCCCCGCACCCGGGAGCGCGGGTCGAAGTCGGCGGCATCCCCGGCTACTGGCCCGATGCCACGTTCGACCTCGTCGTCCTCGGCGAAGTCGGCTACTACCTCGGTGCGCCGGGCCTCGCGACCACTCTGCAGCGCGCAGTCGCCAGCCTCGAAACTGGCGGACACCTCGTCAGCGTCCACTACACCGCCAGCACCGACTACCCGCTGACCGGCTCCGAGGTCCAGGCCCAGGTCGCCGCCCTCCCCGGTTTCGAGCGCGTTTGCATGCTCGAAGACCGTGAATTCTCCCTCCTGGTGGTGGAACGTGTCGCCTGAGCCGATTGCTGCCATCGGGGTCGTCATCCCGGCCTACAACGAAGCCGACCTCATCGCCGGGTGCCTCGCATCGATTCGCGAAGCCGCCGCGCGCATCGCAACTCCGCTGCACGTCGTCGTGGTAGATGACGGCAGCGAAGACGCGACCGTCGCCATCGCACAGGCCGAACTCGAAGGCCTCCCCGGGACGATCGCTCGCGGCAGGGGCAAGAATGTCGGGGCCGCGCGCTCCCTTGGCATCGAGACCGTGTTCGCGCGCTACGCCGGGCTGCCCCACTCGCGCATCTGGCTCGCGACCACCGATGCCGACTCCTCGGTCCCGCCGGACTGGCTCGCCTACCAACTAGAGTGCGCGAACGCGGGCGCCGATGCGCTCGCCGGACTCATCGACATCTCCTCGCACCCGGCGATCCACCGCATTTTCGAGCCCCTTTACCGACTCGGCATTGGCTCCGGCACGCACACGCACATCCACGGCGCGAACATGGCGATGCGCGCCTCGGTTTATCGCGCGGCGGGCGGCTTCCGGGCCGACGGCTGCCACGAGGATGTCTTGCTCTGGCGGCGAATCTCCGCGCTGCCGGGGGTAAACGCCATCGCCGACCCGCGCCTGGTGGTGCGAACGAGCGCACGCACGGTGAGCCGTGTCGAAGGCGGCTTTGCGACCTACATCAGCAACATGTCCGCCGCCAGCTGATTCGGCCCCCTCCTGGTAGCAGGTCCCCCACAAAATCGCATAGCTCCCGCGAAAATTGTCGCTGGCCGTCGTCAATCGTCCTGCCGATCCATACAATGGGTGGGCGATTGCCCCCGAGGTTTCCCGTGCGCAGAATCCTGGCAGCCTTCGCGCTATTCCCCGCTTTCGTCCTCCTCGCCTCGTGTGGCGGCGCCTCCAAGGTGACGAGTTCTGTCGCCTCCATCGCCGACCCCAGGGAAGCGCTGGGCGCCTCTTCCGAGGTGATGTCGAAGGAGAGCTACTTCCTCGAATACGACATCGAGTTTCCCGGCGACGAGATCGA
>JBBSKE010000441.1:0-3324 GCA_038256595.1 Tepidiformales bacterium
GGTCGGCGGGTCGATGCTCGGCTGTGTGCCGTAGAAGAGCTTGAGCCGCTTGTTGTGAACGATTGGCGGCACATGCTGGAGCATCGCCTTGCGCAGGGCGATGTTGAGTTCGCCCGTGGCCACGCGTCGGCGGCGAGCCTCCCGCGAGATGGCGACAAGTTCGAGCAGTTTGCCGAGTCCGCGCCGTTCCTGTGCCGAGATGAACGTGATCAGCGCCCAGGGCATGAACTGCAGGCGGCCACGCATCTGGCGTTCGATCCAGGCGCGCTGCTCCTCCGGGTCGTCCCAGAGGTCGATCTTGTTCACGGCGACGATGACGCCGGTGTTGTTCTCGAGCGCAATCCCGGCGACATGCGTGTCCTGGGCGGTAATGCCGGCGCTGCCGTCGACCACGAGGATCGCCACATCGCAGCGTTCGACGGCCGAGGTTGTGCGCATCACCGAGTGCCGTTCGACACCCACGCCGAGCTTGCCCGGCCGCCGCACCCCCGCCGTATCGATGAGCGTGAAGCTGCCTTCGGGGCTATCGAATTCGGTGTCGATGGCGTCGCGCGTGGTTCCAGCGATTTCGCTGACGATGACCCGGTCTTCGCCGAGGATGCCGTTCACGAGCTGGGATTTGCCGACGTTGGGGCGGCCAATGATCGCCACTTTGATTCGGTCGGACTCTTCGATCATGGGAGTCTGCGGGATGCGAGCGACGATCTCGTCCTGGAGCAGACCGACGCCCATGTTGTGTAGCGCGCTGACCGGGATGGGTTCTCCGAGGCCGAGCCGCAGGGCTTCCGCGGCGCCCGATTGTTCGCGATTCTCGTTGTCGGCTTTATTCGCGACGACGATGATCGACTTTCCCGAGCGGCGAACCACTTCGACCATGTCGTAGTCGCTGGCGGTCAAGCCGTCGCGGGCATCGATCACAAAGACCACGATCGAAGAGCCAGCCATGGCGAGCATGACCTGGTCGACAATCTGGGGCGCGAATTCGTTCTCGGAGATGGTTTCGAAGCCACCGGTATCGATGATCCGGAAGCGCACGTCGAGCCATTCGACATCGGCTTCGACGCGGTCACGAGTCGTCCCAGGTTCGTCTTCGATGATCGCGCGGCGTTCGCCGACGATTCGGTTGAAAATTGAGGATTTGCCAACATTCGGACGGCCAACAATGGCCACACGGGGCAGGACGGCGGTGGAAGTGGTTGTCATGGCACCGTCACCGCCGGGATAAGTCGTATATTCATGGGTTCCACAGCTTCGATGGTAACACCTGCGGGCGGAGTCACCCTTGGCGTGTAAATTCCCATGCCCGCTATGGCCGTCGCGAACGACACCGTCGCCTTGAAATCGGTCGCCTTCAGCGTGGCAATCGTTGCAATTGGCGCGCTCACACGGACGTAGACCGGGTAAGTACCTGATTCCATCGAGAGGCTGGCCGGGAGGTCTGTCGGCGAAGAAAGCGGGATGACCATCGTCGTCGTTCCACAGGCCGCGCCGCTGGCAGTTCCGGCGCACTGGGCCGGCTCGATCGTTACCTGCACACTCACCGACTGGCGATCGAGGGTCACATTCTGGGGCCGGTCGATGGTCCGCTCGACAGTCACCGTGTCCTTTGCGCCGGTGACGTCGACCGCGAGGGTCAGCAGCCGGGTGAGCGAATCGAGGACTGCGTCCGTGCCGCTCGCCCCAACGAGTGGAGGCTCGATTTTCACTCCGGTCACGCGGTAGCCCAGAGCGGGCGTCCCCGTGACCACTGGGTCCACGGGGAGCAAGATCCGAGTGATCACCTGTTCCACTTCGACGCTCACGCGGGCCCGTTCGTCAGACATAACGACCGATACGGTGTTGCCGCTGGCGTTGCGCGCGATGAGGTCTCCTTCGAGCGTCGTCGTCGCCGCCTTAAGTCCGTTGAGGTTCACCGCCACGATGACCTCGCCGCCGTTCTTAATCGAATCCACAAGCTCGGGGAGGCCAGTAATCGTCACAAAGCCGGGCGTGACTCTCCGCTGGTCGACTATCTCGCGGTAGCCCTCGGGCACCGAGCCTGTGGCCAGGATGGTGATTGGGATCTCTTCAGTCGCGGCGCGCACGAGCGTCACCTGGACGGTCGCCGGGGAGACGCTGACGACATCGACGTTGTCGCGCTTCGCGGTCACGTTGACCGGAAGGGCAGCCGATTGTTCGCCATTGACGAGGCCCTTCACGTCCACCGTCGCTTCGAAATCGGCCGAGCGCAGGAGTGGCAGGTCGTCTTCGCGGCCGCGCACCCGCACGCTCACGGGCGAGATACTGAGCGCGATAAACCCGTCCGGGATGTTCACTGCCTGCACCGGGATGCGCTGGGCGCCATCTACCGGGACGATGCCTTCGGTGCGCGGGTTCTGGACATCCTGCACGGCAAACCAGACCGCGAACGCGGTCGCGAGGCTGAAGAGTGCAAGGCCCCAGTGTTGGGCGACGTCTACGGTCCCAGCTTTGCCAATGAGCAGGGCGTTCCTGAGCATTTCGGATAGATTGTTGAATGGTCTCATACCGGCGGCAGTCCGTTTCCTTTGCCGTTCAACCCACTGGCCGAATTGCGGCCGTTCTGCGCGCCGGACGTCGGTTCGAGGAGCCAGGCAAGCACGGCGCGAAGGCGTTCGTCGCTGGTCACCGGCGTGAGCCGCCCGCCGAGCGCGACGCTGATCCCGCCGGTCTCTTCGGAGACGACGAGAGAGACGGCGTCGGTCTGTTCGGTCACGCCAATCGCAGCGCGGTGCCGGGTGCCGAGCCCGCGCTGGTTCATCGGCAGGTCGTTGGCCAGCGGCAGCACGCAGCTCGCGGCGAGCACGCGATCATCTCGCAGCACGACCGCCATGTCATGCAGCGGGGAATTCGGGAAGAAGATGCCGGTAAGCAATTCCGGGGAGACACGGGCATCGACGCGCACGCCGGTTTCGACAATGTCACGCAGCCGCGTCGTGCGTTCGAACACGATGAGCCCGCCGTGGTGCGCCTCGGACATTCTCGCTGCGGCTATGGCGACCGCGTCGATCAATTCGTCTGTGTGGTTCTTGTCGAGCAGACCACGCAATCCCGTTCGGCCGAGGCGATCGAAGCCACGCCGCAGCTCCGGCTGGAAGATGATGATGCTCGCGACAAACGCCGCCGGGAGCGAGTTCCGGACGAGGAAATTGATGACCGTGAAATCGAAGGCGCGCCCGGCGAAAAGCGCCACGAGGAAGAGTGTGAGCACGCCGCGCAGCTGCGTCATTGCCCGGGTCCCGCTCACCAGTCGCAGGCCAGCGAATACCGCAATGGTGATGAGCGCTATTTCGAGAGCGCTGGAGA
>JBBSKE010000442.1:0-3319 GCA_038256595.1 Tepidiformales bacterium
GATGATACCCGGTGGCTGCGACGGCGACTCGGCGTACTCCTGCCACGCCTCATGTCACGATCCGGGACTGACCACGAGCAGGGTTCCAGGCGTCGACTGGCACGCACTCCTTTACAGTCGCGCCTCTGTCTTGTGGCCACTCCCCAACAGAAGCGCTCGCGCTCAAGCGAATGCGTGCCCGCGTGATTTGGCTGCCAGCGGCATCGCAAGCCGCCACTCGTCGTGTGGCGAGGTCGACGCATGGCTCTCCTGCCACGCCTCATGTCACGATCTGCGACTGCCCCCAGGCAGCCGTCCAGGCATCGACCGGCACGCACTCCTTTACAGCCGTGGGCCCTCGTATTCAATCGGTTCACGTGAGCGTAGACTGCGCCGGATGTTCATCTGAAGGATGACTACTCATGCCAAACGTTACCGGCCGGGATGGAATTCAAATCTATTATGAGGTCGCAGGCGATGGTGACCCCATACTCCTTGTCCATGGATTTGCAATGGGTTCAGCACGGTGGAGCGCGGCGGGCTATGTCTCGCGCCTTGCGGAGGAGTTTCGCGTCATCGTTCCAGACCTACGCGGCCACGGGAAGAGCGACCGCCCGCATGGCGCCCAGCACTACAAATCAGACCTGGTGCTCTCAGATCTCATCGCAATTCTCGACAGCGAGTCAGCGAAACAGGCCCATTACTGGGGCTACTCACTGGGCGCTATC
Organism: Tepidiformales bacterium; assembly: GCA_038256595.1. GTDB lineage: Bacteria > Chloroflexota > Dehalococcoidia > Tepidiformales > Tepidiformaceae > JBBSKE01. Next base: position 708 of record JBBSKE010000442.1, read on the forward strand.
TTTGGGCGCGGGCTACTGTCGGTCGCGCCGGAACGACTCGGCAAGGTGATACTTGGCGGCAGCGGTCCCCTGCGTCCTCCATTGGAGGACCCGCCTGAAATTCACCTTCTGCGTGAACAAGGCATCGGAGCTTATGTGGCCGCCGTCGGCCCCAACCTGACTCCAGAAGCGAGGGCATCTTTCCTGCAGAACGATGCCGAGGCGCTTGTCTCCGTGCGTGACGCGAGACTTCAGTGGTCAGAACCCGAAGGACTTCCTAATCACCGCATCCTGGTCTACGCAGGCGAGGAGGACGGCGAGTTCCAGAGTGCCAGGGCGTATGCTGAAACGCTGCCGAACGGCACGTTCGTCGGGGTCCCTGGCGCGAACCATGGCATGACGTTCGCGCGCAGTGGTCTGATTCTCGACACAGCAATCGGATTTCTGCAAGAGACGTGAACCTGCTGACCCAATCGACTGGTTCTGAGACGAACGCTCAGTGTCGCAGCTTCTGCTGATCGTCGCGCCTCCGCATGCTGAACCGGAAAGCCCAACGTGAAGCTGGCCAGGAAGCCGCGCCTCTGTTTTGGGCTTTCAGTCTGCGGGAGAGGCTGTAATCGGACAGAATGGAAAGGATGAAGTTCGACCCGCGCCCGATGCTCAGCCGCAAGGTGCCCTACGACGTCCGGCTGCTGGCGTCGCTCGCCCGCCGCGGTGTTCGGGCACGCGGTTCGAAGCTGGCGAAGGTGCCGCGTGCCCAGTTCCCGGTACACGCCTGGTGCGAATTTCGCTGGCCCATCGAGCGCCTCGACCGGCAGGTTGCGGCGAGCCTTCGGATGGCCGCCGAAGACCTCGACGGGCGGCTGCTGGCGCCGGGTGCCGTGCTCTCCTTCTGGGGCACAGTGCGCCGCCCTCCCGGCCTGCGCCGCTATCGTTCGACCACCGAGACGTACGGCCGCGTGCAGGTGGTCGAAACCATGGACGCGCTCTCCTTCGTGGCCTCCGCGACCTACAACCTCGGACTGCTCGGCGGGCTCGAAATCGTCGAGCGCAGCGCACACGTCCACTGCCCGTCGGGGCCGTTTGGCGCGTTCGAACGTGGCCGGGACGCCGGCGTCGAATACGGCTTCCGCGACCTCCGGCTCAAGAACACCCGCGGCGTGCCGCTCGTGATTTCGTTCGAGGTGAGCGACTATGAGGTGCGAGCGGCGCTGCTGGCGGGACAAACCTGTCCCTTCGATGTCCGCTTCGAAGATACGGTCGCGACCACGGCCCCGCCGACACTGGTACTCTCCGAACCCGGCCTGCGGCCCGGCGAGGAGCGCGTCATCACGGCCGGCTCACCCGGCTATCACATCGAGACCACGCGCATCACGGTCTTCGGCAACGGCCAGCGCGAATGGGACTACCTGCCGGACACCGACTACCAGCCCATCGACACGATCATCGGCCGCGGACCCGCCCTGCGCGAAACCCGGCCCGCCGAATCCGCCCAGAAATAACTGCCCGGAGTTGCGCCATGGCCACAGAACGTGAATCCCTCCCTATCATCCAGAACGACGCAGACGGACGCTTCGAAGTCCACGTCGAAGGCGAAGTCGCCGTACTCGATTTCTTCCGTGATGGCGACAGGATCATCTATCCGCACACCGAAGTGCCGCCGAGCCTCGGCGGGCGCGGAATCGCCGGCCAACTGACGAAGCACGCGCTCGAATATGCGCGTTCGAACAGCCTCAGCGTCGTCCCCCGCTGCCCGTACGTGCGCAAGTACATCGACGAGCATGCCGAGTACCAGGACCTCGTCGCGCGATAGTCCTTCGCGGGGTGGCACTGGCCCGGTAAACAAGCATTCCCGGCCCGAAGGTGGCCTTGCCGACGGCGGCTCGATTCTGCGCTATGATCGCTGCATGGCCGAACAGTATGTCGCGACTGATAAGCGCACCGGGCTGGAAGTCCAGCTCACGGGCGAGTTCCCCTCGCACCCGGACGAGCGCATCCGCATCGCCCGGACCACGAACCTCTTCGCCCGCCTCCTGAGCACCGTCATGTCCACCGAGAACGATTCGCAGCGCAAGGAACGCTTCCTCGCGGTCGAAACGCAGATGGAGATGGCCGACGCACTGATTCGCGAGGATATGGAAGAGGTCCAGCGGCTGATGCAGCAGACCATGGAGCGCATGGGCATCGATAAGGACCAGCTGGACGACCTCGCGAAGAAGATCGTCGAGCAGTTCGGCGAAAAAGGCCCGGACAACGACCGCCCGAGCCTCGACGACGGCAACGGCCCGTCCTTCCCCATCGTCTAAACAAACAACTCGACAGAACCCACCCGAGCCCCGAAGCGCAAGCTCGGGGTCGTCGCTACCTGCCGCCGAATCTCCTGCCCTCAGGCCCGCCGCCCGTGGCATGACCACCAGCTCGCGCCAGCGGTGCAATGAGGCCCAGGCCGATGGCGATGGTCGATGAGCGCGACGATGGGGGGCTGGATCGCGTTGGCACGCACTCGCCTGGGCGCGAGCGCTTCTGTCGGCCGGGTGGAGATGGTCGATGGGCGCGACGCTGGGGTGCCGGGTCACGCTGGCACGCACTCGCCTGGGCGCGAGCGCTTCTGTTGGCCGGATGGAGATGATCGA
>JBBSKE010000443.1:0-3311 GCA_038256595.1 Tepidiformales bacterium
ATTGCCGCGAGTCCGGAGACCAGCAGCCCGGCGCTGAAGGCGATGGCGAGCCCACCGACGCCGAGATCCCCGCCCGCGGCCTCGCGGGTGACGAGGACGCTGAACGAGTAGGACATCGTGCCGTAGCTCGTGTTGATGAGCGCCGAGACCGCCGCCACCTGGAGCCATTTCGCACTGAAGGCGGCGGAGAAGAAGCGGGCGGTTCGCACGGCCACCGTGGGCGACTCCAGGCGGCAGGGGCCGTCAACATCGGAAATTTACGATGTTAATAGTGCGTGGGTCAACCCGACGGTTCGGTTAGTCGGCGGTGGGCGCTTCCGTGTCGCGCGGGATGCCGTGCTGGTTGCCGCGGGCCACGAGGCGGCCCTCTTCGTCCCGGATCTCGGCTTCGAGGTAGACGATCCTGCGGCCGCGCCGCACCACTTCGCCCGAGACCAGCAGGTAGCCGCTCGAAGTCGGGCGGAAGATGCTGATTTGCAGGGTGGCCGTCGAGATGCCGTTCGCGGCGACGGCCATCGCCGAGTCCATCATGACGCCGTACATGCCGCCCTGGAGCTGGCCCATCGGGTTCGTGTACTGCGGGAGGAACGGGTAGCGGAGGACAGCGCGATTCTCGCTGCGTTCGACGAGTTCAGCCTGGAGCGTCTCCCAGATGGGCGCGGCTCCACCAACAATCGTGAATTCTTCGGGCATGCACGCAGTTTAACGGGCGCGCGGTTACAGGACCGGCGAGGCGCGATTCGCGATCCATTCGAGCAGGCCCTCGCGGCCGCGGGTGTTCATGATTCGCTCAGGAGTGATCCCAGCCTCGGCGGCCATGACGCAGCCGTTCCGCTGCCAGGCGAGCTGGCCTGGCGCGTGGGCGTCGCTGTCGATCGTGAAGCGGCAGCCCATCTCGACCGCTATCGCGAGCAACCCCGAGGGCGGGTCCAGGCGCTCGGGGCGGGCGTTGATTTCGACCGCCTTGTCGAACACCTGGCAGGCGCGGAAGACGAGCTGGGGGTGGAATTCGGACGGTGGCCGCGACTTCCCGCCGGACTCCATTCGTCCGGTGCAGTGCCCGAGGATGTCGAGGTGGGGGTTCGCAATCGCGGTAATCATGCGTTCGGTCATCGGTTCGCGCGCCATTCGCAGCTCGCTGTGCACCGACGCGACGACCACATCGAGCCGCGCGAGGATCTCGTCCGTCTGGTCGAGCGCGCCGTTCGAGAGGATGTCGACTTCGATGCCAGTGAGGATACGGAAGGGTGCGAACCGCTCGTTCAGGCCTGCTACGACGTCCAGCTGGTTCAGCAGCCGTTCGACCGATAGGCCGTTCGCGACCCGCAGGCGGGGCGAGTGGTCGGTCAGGACCATGTATTCGTGGCCGAGCTCGATTGCGGCGGTGGCCATCTCTTCGATGGTGGCGCCGCCGTCAGACCAGTCGGAATGCGTGTGGCAGTCGCCTTTGAGGGCGGCGCGAATCAGCTCGGCGGCGGGCGTCATTTCGAGCCCGGGGAGGCGGTCGCGCAGTTCGCCTTCGAGTGGTTGGAGATAGCCCGGCACCTCGCCGGCGAGCGCCTCGCGGATGATGACGGCAGTCTTTTCGCCGATACCGGGGAGCTTGCGAAGCGCGCCCGATGCATCGGCAGCCGTTAGATCGGCGGGCGTCATACCGTCGATCGCCTTCGAAGCCTTGCGAAACGCGGTCGCGCGGAAGCCACCTTCGCCCGAGCGCTCGAGCAGGTAGGCAATGCGGCGGAGGGCCTGGAGCGGGTCCATAGAACAAGCCTACCCACCTGCGGCGGGTCGCGTATAGTTCCGCCGCGAAGGAGAACCACCATGCCCACGCACGCAGCACCGCCACTTCCGACCGAAGCCGAGGTCCTCGGCTATCTCGAATCCTGCAGCAACTGGGGTCGCTGGGGTGCGAGCGACGACGCCGGCACCATCAACCTCATCACTCCGGAGAAGCGCAAAGAGGCCGCCGCGCTCGTCCAGAGTGGCCGCGCCGTCTCGCTCGCCTACCCGCTGAACACCGTCGGCGGGCCCGGCAACTTCAACCCGGCGCAGCACTACATTCGCACCTGGCGCGAGGCGGCGGTCGATTACATCGGCCTCCTCTTCCACGGCTACGCGACCACCCACGTCGATGCGCTCTGCCACATCTTCTGGGAGGGCAAGGGCTGGAACGGCCATCCTGCGAGCGACGTTACGTCAACTGGCGCGCGCTTCGGGGCGGTCGATGCCTGGGCGAACGGGATCACGACCCGCGGCGTGCTGCTCGATATCCCGAAGTTCCGGGGCGTGCCGTTCGTGGACCTCGATGCTCCGGTGCGCGGCTGGGAACTCGAAGCTGCTGCCGAAGCGCAGGGCACACCGCTGCGCTCGGGTGATGCGGTGCTTGTCTACTCCGGCCGCGCTGCCTTCCTCGCGGGGCGGCCAGAGGCAGTGCCCGGCACGCGTCCGACGGCAGGGCTGCACGTCGATTGCTGCCCGGTGCTGAAGAAGTACGACGCGGCGATTCTCGGCTGGGACCAACTCGACGCCACGCCCAGCGGCTACGAGGCGTTCGATACGCGCGCGGCCGGCGGCCCGGTGCATGTGGTCGCGATCGTCTACATGGGCCTGCCGCTGCTCGACAACGCACGCCTCGAACCGCTCGCCGAAGCCTGCGCGCAGGAGGGCCGCTACGAGTTCCTGCTCACGATTAACCCGCTGAACGTGCGCGGCGGCACGGGCAGCCCGGTCAACCCGATCGCGATTTTCTAAGTGTCTTAGCTCCTCGGCGGCTGGGATGGCCCGGCCGCCGAGGAGCGATGCGCCGTCAACTGGCGCGGGACGCGTTATCGAGCACCGCTACACTTCCCGCGTCAGCTCCGCGAGTCCAATGCCTGACTCTCCCGCCACCGAATAGAGCAGATAGAGTCGCCCGTCCTCGGCGTACACCGCCGGGTCCCGAAGCTGCCGCGCGCGCGCCGTGATCTCTCCCCGGATCGATGCCACCAGGGGCAGGTCCGCGCCCTCGTAATCGCGCTCCGGTTCGAGCACGACGGATGGCGGCGTCGGCTCCCAGTCCATCCAGTCCCGCGCGAGGTCGATGGCTGCCACGAGGATGCGTTCCGGCGGCTCCTCGCCGACGTTCGTGTAAAACACCGTCAGGGTGTCACCCTCCACCAGCAGCGCCGCGTGCCGCATGCTCGTGGAGAACAGCTGCGGACCACGTTCAAATCCCGATATCCCATCTCGCGATCGGTAGAACACGCCGGGCATCGCCATACCATAGTGCCAGCCCCCGTGCCGGAATCCGCGAAAGTATGAGTTCCCAACGA
>JBBSKE010000444.1:0-3311 GCA_038256595.1 Tepidiformales bacterium
ACATCGCCCGCGCGCTCTTCGACCTCGACGCCCGCCCCGCACTCATCGCCGAGCACTTCGCCCCAGACCCGGTGCTCGGCCCGCTGGTGACGGAGGCGCCCGGTCTGCGCGTCCCCGGCGCGGTCGATGGCTTCGAACTCGGCCTGCGCGCGATTCTCGGACAGCAGGTGAGCGTGCGCGGCGCCACCACACTCGCCTCCCGGTTCGCCGCCCAGTTCGGCGAGCCGCTGGAGACGTCATTCGCCGGGCTCACGCGCCTATCGCCGACCGCCGAGGCCATTGCCGCAGCAGGTATCGAGTCCATCGCGGCGATTGGCCTGCCTCGCAAGCGCGCCGAGACCATCGCCTCGTTCGCGACCGCCTGCGCGGAGGGCCGGGTTCGCCTGCGCCCCGGAATGGACCCATCGCTCGCCATCGCCGCGCTCGAATCGCTGCCCGGGATCGGCCCATGGACCGCGCACTACATCGCCATGCGTGCCCTCCGCTGGCCGGACGCATTCCCACATTCGGACCTCGTCATTATGAAAGCGTTCGGGGTGAAACGCCCCGCCGAAGCCCTCGCCGCTGCCGAACCGTGGCGACCCTGGCGCGCCTACGCAACCCTGCACCTCTGGAACAACATGACGCCCGCACCGGCAAAGAATGGAGTCCTCGCATGACCACGACCTTCGACACGATGTCCTCGCCAGTCGGCACGCTGCTTTTCGTCTCGCACGGCGAGGGGCTCGCGGGCATCTATATGGAAGAGCACAAGCGCGGCCCCCTCGACCAGTCGGGCTGGACCCACGACTCCGCGTCCTTCGAAGGTGCAAAGGCCCAGTTCGCCGCCTATTTTCGGGGCGAACTCACCTGCTTCGACCTCGATCTCAGGCCGCGCGGCACGCCCTTCCAGCAGCAGGTCTGGGCAGCGCTGAGGACCGTCCCATTCGGCGAAACCGTGAGCTACGCCGAACTCGCGCGGATGGCTGGCGTCCCCGGTTCGGCGCGAGCAGCGGGCGGGGCGAACGCGCGCAATCCCCTCTCGATTGTCGTCCCCTGCCATCGCGTGGTCGGCTCGAATGGCACGCTCACCGGCTACGCAGGCGGGCTCGACCGGAAGCGCGCGCTGCTCGCCCACGAAGCCGCCGTTCGCAGCAAGAACGCAACCTAGCCACGTCGTCCAATTCGGCCGTTTCGGCTACGCTGGAAGCATGCAAGAACTCCTTTCGCGCGCCATCGATCTCCGCGCTCGCATCTCTGACATCCTGGTGCGACTTTGACCTCTTCAGCTCTGAAGCCCGCGTAGCCGAACTCGAATCTCTCTCCCAGGGCGCCTCGTTCTGGGACGACGCCGAACATGCCCGCGAGATCATGCAGGAACTCGCCTCCCAGCGTGCCCACGTCGATACCTGGCGCGGGCTTGAGACGCGTTCGCGTGAAGCGGCCGAACTCGTCGAACTCGCGCTCATGGAAGAGGACGAGAGCGTCGCGCCCGCCGTCGAAGTCGAACTCGCCGAGATAGTTGCCGAATTGGAGAAGCTGGAGTTCCAGCTCCACCTCTCCGGCGAGTACGACAAGCGCAACGCGATCCTCGCGATCCACGCCGGCACCGGCGGCACCGACGCCCAGGACTGGGCCGAGATGCTCCTCCGCATGTACACACGCTGGGCCGAGCGCAAGGGCCTCTCCGCCGAAATCCTCGACCTCGCCGAGGGCGAAGAAGCCGGCATCAAGTCCGCTACCATCGAGATGCGCGGGCCGTTCGCCTTCGGCTTCCTGAAGAGCGAGCGCGGCGTCCAACGCCTCGTTCGCCTTTCGCCCTACAACGCCTCGAACCTGCGCCAGACGAGCTTCGCGAAAGTCGAAGTGCTGCCCGAAGTGGACGCGATGGGCGAAATCGAAGTCAACCCGGACGACATCCGCATCGATGTCTACCGCGCCTCCGGGCACGGCGGCCAGAACGTCCAGAAAAACTCGACGGCCATTCGCATCACGCACATCCCCACGGGCATCGTCGTCACCTGCCAGAACGAACGTTCACAGGGCCGAAACCGCGAAAGCGCGATGAAGGTGCTAGAATCCCGCCTCCTCCAGGTCGAACTCGCCCGCAAGGAGGAGGAAAAGGCAAGGTTAAAGGGCGTGAATATCGACACCACATTCGGCAGCCAGATCCGAAACTACGTGTTGCACCCCTATAAGATGGTCAAAGACCTACGGACCGACTTCGAAACCAGCGACCCGAACGCCATCCTCGATGGTGACCTCGACGGGTTTATGGAGGCCTATCTGAAGTCCCGGGTTGGGGAGGAAGAATGATCCGCCGCGGCTTCGCGCTCGCTCTCCTGGCCGTCATCTGCCTGGGGACTGCCTGGTCATCCACCTCGACCGCCTTTGCCGATGCCACCGTCGAATCCTCGACGGTTGAGAACGGCTACCCGCGCAACCTCACCTTCAAGCTCACCGCCAGCGGCACGACGGACATAACCGATGTCACGCTGAACTACCGGCTGGTTGGCCGTGGCACGAGCGCGCTCGGCAAACCCACGGACCTGACCCCGGCGCGGAGTCTCTCGACCGAAGTGGTCGTGAACGTGAACTCCGGGTCGAGCTACATCCCCGTCGGCAGCGAGTTCATCTACACCTGGGAGATCACCACGGCGGACGGCACGACCACGAGTTCCACCGAGCAGCGCTTCTTCTTCCTCCCGCCCGATGAGGACTGGAAGACCGTCGAGAGCGAGATCATGGTCATCTACTACCACGGGGAGAAACAGGCGCTCGCGAATTCGTACCTGGAGGCTGGGACCGAGACGTATCAGCTCGTCGGTAAGGACCTCTTCGGCATCGAACTGACGCAGCTGCCGGTCAAAGTCATCCTCTTCGACGACGAAGACGAAAGCAATCTCGCGCGGCCAGGCGCAGGCCTTGGCACCTTCGATGCCGCTGTCACCACCTGTGGCACGAAAGTCACGAATGACATCCTGCTCATGATCCCGGTCTCCTGCGGCACGCCAGACCTCACGGACACCCTCCGCCACGAACTCGGCCACATCATCAACCAGACGGCCGGCGAAGGCGCGCTGGGCAAGCTCCCCTCGTGGCTCGATGAGGGCACGGCCGTCTACGCGCAGACCGTTCCCGGCACGAACTACGTGAACGCCTTCCAGTCGGCCGCTCGCAACAACCGCCTCATCCCGTTCTCCCAGATGGGCACGCCCTCCGGAGACGCCGGCCGCGTGAACCTCTTCTACGGGCAGGCCTACCACATGGTCCAGTACCTCATCGACAAGGGTGGCCCGGCGAAATACTCCGAATTCTTCGCGACCATCAAG
>JBBSKE010000445.1:0-3298 GCA_038256595.1 Tepidiformales bacterium
CACAGGAGTCTCTCGGCGTTATGACCGGTCTCAAAGATAGCCCGCGAGAGGTCACGGAGCTTCCGGACGGTGAAAAATCTGACCGTTGGCTCGGGACGTTTTCGAGGAACTGGTCCGGCATCGTTCAGTCTGAGGATGTCAGGGATAAGCTGTACCTTGTCTGGAAAGCAACGCCCACTGGGCCATTGACCATCGACGCGCTGTCCATCAGTACGACCAAAGAAGATAAGACTCTATCGATCGAGACGCCAATGCCCTTGCACCCAGACAGATTTTCATCTCCTCCAGACCTCCCGTGACCTCAATGAAAGGAAGCACGTAAAGTGTACCAATCTACTAGTTCATCCCAGGCTCCAGTTAAGGCCGCCTATATTGGCGATTGGAGGCCTCAACTCCCGAGGCTGACATCCTTGTCGGGAGCAATCCGCAAGTTGATGCAGGATGATCCTGATCTACCTCCAAATCTCTCCGATCGTTTGGACGGTGACCCGTACAACATCCTTGTCGTTGGAGACGGATACGACGACTCCGACGAAGACGCCGAATTGTTCACTGACCACTGCAATTCATTGCTAGAACCAATCATGAATCCCGACCCTGCAACGTTTCCGTCTTGGGCGACTGGCATCCAGGATTATGTGGAGGAGCGCGAGGGCTCATTGATCCGGGACCTCACGTTCTACAAATGGCGCGAGGTGTCCGAAGAGTCTGGTGTTACCAATATCCGAAAGACGACGACTGCGTTCGGCGTGCACTATACGAGTCATCCCTGGGTGGTGGACACGACAAAGGACAACGATCACTCCATGCTGTCCGGGATTGAGCTTTATGCACGTACCAACGCCCTTCGGAGGAGTGTACTGGCCGCTACAGGGACTCGAATCCACCGCGTCCTCATTCTCGCGAATTCAACGAGACGAGCTGCAGGCCACACTGGCGGAGCGCTTCTCGTACCCGGCGGCTACAAAGACAAAGATGGAAGCGGCCGTGGGCCATTCGGCCTGTTTCAGCATGAGCTTGGTCATGCCCTGGGTCTCGGGGATGAGTATTATGCAGAGAACGGCCCACAAACTGCTCCCAATGACACCAACAAACCAGCCGGCGACCCGCTGCAGACGAAGGACTATCCTTATCCGAACGTCAGTCGCGACATGTTCGGCAAAACCGCATTGAACGGAGAGGCTAAGGCCCCCGGGTGGCCCACAGAGCTCGCCCAGGGTGAGGATATCGCGCACCGCACGGGCGCGATTTACAACCCGGCCGCGTTCCGCCCTGCACCAGATTGCATCATGCGCGATGCTGAATCCGAAACATTCTGTCCAGTGTGTAAGCAGCATTTTATTGACTTCTTCACACTGCGGGCCGGCCGCCGGCAGTATCCCTGGATGGTGACCCAGCACTCTGCCATCGGCGCGCGCGTTGCACCCGGCTAAACTAGCCCACCATCCGCCGCCAGCCGGGCCGCCTCGGTCCGGTTGGCAGATTCGGTCTTGCTGAGAATGCTCTTCACGTGGCTCTGGGCGGTGTGAATGCTCACCACCAGCGTGTCGGCGATCTGCTGGTTCGTGCGGCCGAGGGCGATCAACCGGAGCACCTCCAGCTCTCGCGGAGTCAGGTCTTTCAGCACCTTCGGGAGCGCGGGTGGCTGCGCCTGCCGGGGGCTCGCAGTCATCGCCGCGGGTAGCGCCTCGTCGCGGAGATGGTCCTTGAGGCGAAGCAGCCGTTGCTCGACGGTCTTCGGGAGGAGCAGCAGGCGCGCGGCGATCGTTTCGATGTCGGCCCCGGTGGCGTGTTCGGTGATAAGTTCACGATCGAGCGGCGTTGATGCAGCAGAATCTGCAAGCGCCGTGCTGCGCGCGGGGTCGACCCCGGCAGAGAGCGCGACGGACCTCGCCTGCTCCATCCCGCATTCCATCTGGTAGCGATGGAACTGGGCGGCGGCGGCCGAGAGCGCTGCCTCGACGAGGTCGCCCGGTGCGCCTTCCTCGGCCAGCAATCGTGCGTATTCGAGGTGAACGAGGCCCAGTTCCGTGGGTGTCTGCGCCGCTTCCGCTTGCTGCTTCGCCCGTTGCAGGTGTCCCCGCGCCGTCTGCAGATTCCCCAGCAACCGCGCTCCGCCGCCGAGGAGCCGCTCGAGCAGCAGCGTGGGGGAGGGCGAGAAAACGACGCCCTTGCCGGCAATGGGCGCAATCGCTTCATAGGCGGCCTCCACCAGGGACGTTTCGCCGAGAGCGATCGCAAGTTCCAACTGCAGCCCGACGCTCCCCAGGACGTTGAAGTCGGCGCCGCCCCGGGGGATGCGAATTGGCCGTTCCATCACTTCGGCCAGCACCCGCGAGCGGTCGCCCTGCAATGTGCGCAGCAACAGGAGAAACGGACGTCCACCCGAACGCATGACCTGGTCGGCCCATGCCTCTGCGGCGCCTGTGGCAGCGTCGAGGTCGCCGCGCAGCCAGCGTTCCCGGGCGACGGAGGCGTGCAAGAAGAAGGCCGCCTGCGGATATCGCGAGCGCGTGAGCATCATCGATGCACTGGAACGCAGCTGTTCCGTCGCATCCCAATCGCCACGCAGCCCGGCCAGTGCGTGCCTCATCGCCATGCCAAGGGCACTGTGCGCCCAGTCGTTCCCGCTCTGCGCCAGCGCCAGCGCAGATTCCGCTGCGACAGCCGCCTCGTCGATTCGGCCCATGAGCAGCAGCGGCATAGCCCGGCGACTCGCTCCCAGCCCAATATACGGAGGATGTGCGGTGGGCCGTGCCTCCTTCTCCGAGAGTTCGAAATCGGCTAGCGAACCGTCGCAGTCCATATGCCGCATGCGCGCGAGCCCCCGGATGCCAATCGCGTAGGAACGGGTGTAGGCATCATCCACGCCGGCGAGAGTGGCGACAGCACGCTCGGCGGCGGCAAGGTCTTCGCCATCACGGCGAATCCAGAGGGATTCCGCCCACTGTGTCAGTAGCTTCGTCCGGGCCGGGGATGCCTGCTCGCCGACTGCCTCGCGGAACTCCTCGTACGGCCGGGTGTCCGGGATCGGCTCGCTCATATTCGTGAACGTTCGCTCCCACTCGAGAACCGCGCGGCCCCATTCTTCGAAGTCTTGTGCCTCGCGAAGGGGAGCGATCGCGTCGAAATAGTGTGCCCTGGCGACGAGGCGGTCGCCTGCCATAGCCGCCCCCCGCGCAACCTTGCACATGAGTCGCCCGACTTCGCCAGCGCTGAGCGTCGCGCGATATGGATCGCAGCCCAGGGCCGCTTCGAGGTATCTTCTGCCGCTACCCCAGCGATAAGCGTTGAGGGC
>JBBSKE010000446.1:0-3288 GCA_038256595.1 Tepidiformales bacterium
GCTCGCGGCCTCGGTGCCGGATTCTGGCGGTGTCACGTTCGTCCCCGCGTTCACCGGACTCGGTGCGCCAGACTGGGACCCATTCGCGCGCGGCGCCATCCTCGGGCTCACCCGCGGCACCTCGAAGGCGCACATCGCTCGCGCGGCCCTCGAAGCGATCGCGCTCTCCTCCGCCGGACTTCTCCACACGATGAACGCCGACCTGCCGGAGCCGATTTCCGAGCTGCGGGTCGACGGCGGCGCGGCGAGCAACAATCTGCTCATGCAGCTGCAGGCCGACCTCGCGGGCATCCCCGTCGTCCGCCCGGTCGAGACAGAGACGACGGCCCTCGGCGCTGCCTACCTCGCCGGACTGGGCGCGGGCGTCTGGTCCTCGGTCGAAGAAGTGCGCTCGCTCTGGCGCGAAGACCGGCGCTTCGAACCGTCGATTTCGGAGGACGCGCGGGCTGCGCGGCTCGGGCAGTGGCGGCGTGGCGTCGAGCGAACCCTGCGCTGGGCGGCAGAGTCGTGAACCTGCGCGAAGCGAGTAACGGCCCGGCCTTCGATGCGGTGGTCGTCGGCGGCGGCATCAATGGCGCGGCGATCGCGGCCGAGTGCGCTCGCCGGGGGCTGCGCGTCGCCCTCCTCGAACAGCACGATTTCGGCTTCGGGACGACCTGGCGTTCGACCAAGCTGATCCACGGCGGCCTGCGCTACCTCGAACACGGCGACCTGCGGCTGGTTTTCGAGTCCCTGCGAGAGCGGGCCTGGCTCTTGCGCGCGAAGCCTCACCTGGTCGTCCCCCAGCGCTTCATCCTGCCGATGCTGCCCTGGACGCGGCGGCCCGCCTGGCAATTCCGGGCCGGGCTGGCCGCCTACGACACCCTCGCGGCCGGTGGCGGCGTCCCGCGCGCGCAACGCCTCGACGACGCGGCCATGTTCGCCGCCGTGCCCGCCCTGACACCCCTCGCGAGCGACGGATTCGCCTTCTACGACGCCCGCGCCCTCTCACCCGAGCGGCTCACGCTCGAACTCGCACTGCTCGCCGAATCGCGCGGCGCATTCGTCGCGAACCACACGCGTGTCGACGGGATCGAGGTTGAAGGCGGGCGCGTCACGAGTGTCCGGGTCTCTTCGCCCACGCAGATCGCCACTCTGGCAACGAAAGCGGTCATTAACGCCGCCGGCCCGTGGGTCGATGCCGTGAACGCGGTCCTCCCGGAGAAGCCCGCGCCGCTGCTCGGAGTGACGCGCGGCACGCACATCGCGCTCGAACTGGAGCAAACGCTGCCCTCCGACGCGGTTTTCTCGACCGCGCACGACGATGGCCGTGTCTTCTTCGCCGTACCCCAGGATGGGCTGCTGCTGGTCGGGACAACCGATGTGCGCTTCGATGGCTACCCCGGCGATGTCCGCCCCACCGCCGAAGATGTCGATTACCTCATCCGCGAGGCCCGCGCCCTGCTCCCCGGACTCGGGATCTCGGCCGACTCCGTGCGCTACGCCTACGCCGGGTTGCGGCCGCTCCAGCACGTCCCGGAGAAGCCCGAATCGGCAATCACACGGCGCCACGCGCTCATCGACCACCGCGAACAGGGCGGCCCGGCCGGCATGTTCAGCGTCATCGGTGGCAAACTGAGCACGTTCCGGCCACTCGCCCGCGAGACCGCGACCGAACTCGCGGAATGGATGCCAATCGACCTCGAAGCGCCGCCGCGACCAACTCCCAGCGCCCCGGCCCAGGCGCAGGTGATGCCCGGGACCGCTCGCCAGCGGCTCTACGGCCAGGCCTGGGCGAAAATCACGGAGCGCGACGCCTCCCGGCTCTGCGACGAGTGCGGAATGCTGCGCGGTGAGATCCTGCACGCGATGGATGCCGAACACGCGCAAACGCTCTCGGATGTGGTCCTTCGCCGCAGCGGAACCGGCTGGCGCGCGGACCGGGGCGCCTGCTGCGCGGAACGCATCTCGCGCGAAATGGCCGAGCATCTTGGCTGGAGCGACGAGATCCGGGACGCCGATTTCGACTGCTTCGAGGCGGACCTGCGCTTTCACCTCCCGGCGATGAGCGAGATTGCCGGCGCGGAGGGCACGCATGCCGCCAATCGCCACTGACCTCGTCGAGCCGCTGGCGGTCGCGGCGGCGGTGCTGCTCCAGTCCAGCTACACGGTCGCGCTCACGGGCGCGGGCCTCTCGGCGGAGAGCGGCATCCCGACCTATCGCGGTACGGGCGGCGTCTGGACCAAGTTCTCCGACCCTTCGATCGATGGCTGGGACCTCTTCGTGAGCGACCCGGTTGCCTGGTGGGAGGCGGCGCTCCACCCCGGCGCGGCCATGACCGAGTTCGCCCAGGCGATCGAGGCTGCCGAGCCGAACGCCGGCCACGTCGCGATGTCGAAACTCGAGGAGATGGGCCACATCCGCCACATCATCACGCAGAACATCGACAACCTGCACCGCCGTGCGGGCACGGCTTCGCTGACCGAGATCCACGGCAACCGCTTCCTCGCGCGCTGCATGAATTGCGGCCACCGGCTGCCATTGTCGCGCCTGCGCTTCGAACCATTGCCGCCGCTCTGCGACATCTGCGGCGGCGTCTACAAGAACGACACCGTCATGTTCGGCGAACCGATCCCCGATGACGCGCTCCACGAGTGCTACCGCCAGGCCGCCGCAGCCGATTGCTTCATCGTCGCCGGGACTTCAGCGGTGGTGTACCCGGCGGCCGAATTCCCGCTCATGGCGAAGCGGCGCGGCGCCGCGCTCATCGAAATCAACCCCGAGGAGACGGCCCTGAGCGAGTACGCCGACGTCGTCGTCCGGGCGACCGCGGGGCAGGCGTTCCCCGCGCTGGTCGAGATTATCCGGCGGGCGAACGAAGACCTCGAGTAGTGGACTCGTATCGTGGCCCGAGCATCCATCTCTCCTGCCTCGACATTCTCCGTTTGCAGACCGGCTCGAACGGCGTAGAGTCAGCAACGAATCGGAAGCTGCGGCAGGCGCCTACATCGTCTGGGGCTGCTTGCGATGAACTTGACAATGTTTATCAACTTTGTCACCTTACTCCCAATCCATCTCACCCGGAGACCCGCTATGACTGTTGAATTTGTTGGAATGATCGGCACCCGCCCAGGCTCGGAGGCCAACGGCGCCAACGTCTCCATCATCGGCGGGACCGTCGACCGCGACTACGTGCGCGCCTTCGCAAAGGCCCACGAAGACGGCGGCTTCGACCGGGTGCTCGTCGGTTACGGCTCCACAGGCCCGGACGCCTTCAGCGTCGCCGGCTATGCGGCCGCCCACACTGA
>JBBSKE010000447.1:0-3282 GCA_038256595.1 Tepidiformales bacterium
ACCCTCGATAAGAGCGGCGTGACCTCGCGCCAGGCGTTCAACATCGGCAATCCCGAGAATGAATGCTCGGTCGAAGAACTCGCGCATTCGATGCTGCGAATCTACAAGGAACGCTTCTGGGACGGCGCCAGCGTGCTGCCACGAATCATCAGCGTGCCCGGCGAGGAGTTCTATGGCGCTGGCTACGAAGACTGCGACCGCCGCGTGCCCGATATCAGCAAGGCGCGCGAACTGGTCGGCTGGGAGCCAAAATGGGGCCTTGAAGCGCTGCTTATCGAGACGATGGGCGCCTTCGTGACCCAGTTCAAGGCCCGAACACAGGAGCAGATTGCTGCCGCGATCTTAACCACCAGTGCGGCCGGTAGCGCCCCCTCTACCATCCCTCAACCCGGTGGGCCTACACTTTGACGAACGCTATGGACATCCGCGAAGAACGAGCACTGATACCCCGCAAGCTCCTGGAGGCGACATTCCGGAACCTCTGGATCGTGCTCACGCCGATGCTCTTGCTTCCCATCGCCGTCGCATTGCTGACGCGGGGCGAACCGACCTACAATTCGGACGCGACGATCTGGACGCAGCAGCTCGAAGGCGTCGATGCCGGGCCACTGGGAGCGAATGGCAGCCCATTTAACACGCCTGCCGCGAACCAGGTCCAGGTGCTCAACGACCTGCTGGCGACGCGCACCTTCCGCACGGATATCGCCATCGCCGCGAAGCTCGTGACTCCTGCCTCTTCGGAGAACGACCTGACCGAGGCCGCCGATTACATCGGCCGATCGATTTCGGTCACGGCCATTGGCACGAACCTTGTGGGCCTGGAGGTCGCCACGCCAGTCGCGTCTGAGTCTTTCGCCATCGCGGTCTCGCTCATCAACGCCTACCAGGCCCGCGCTACCGAAGAGAGTACGCGCGACGCACAGGTGAAGATCGCCTACTACGACGACAAGCTCATCCTCGCCCAGGCTGAACTTGATACCCGACTCTCCGCCCTGAACACGTATGTCAAGGCCAACCCAACCGTGGTCGACCCGAACCTGCGAATCTACGATGCCGGCTACGAGCGGCTTAAGGCTTCTGTCGATCAGCAGACCCTGCTGGTCCAGGACCTGACAAGCAAGCGCTTCGATGTCGAGCTGAGTTCCAAGTCGGCCGAAGGTGCCCAGAGCGCCGTCTTCATGGTCCAGGACCCGCCACGACTTGCGACGGAGGCGGAAACTGTCTCGGTCACGAAGCGGTTCGGTATGCCGGTCGCCGCCTTCCTCTTCGGCGCGTTCCTGGCTGCCGGGTTCCTCTACGTCGTCTTCCGCCTCGACCAGACGGTTCGCACCAGCGCCGACCTCGATGGCCTCGGCGTCCCGCTGCTCGGGTATGTCCCAGAGATTCAGAAGGGCCCGGGTGCCGGCGCCTGGCAGTACACGCCGTTCGGCTGGCTGATGCAGCAGCGCCAGAAGGGCTACGCCCGCAAGGTGGCCGCCTCGATCGCCAGCATCCCCGTGCAAGAAGGGCGGACGTGATGGCTACTCGCGTGAATCCACGGGTGCAAGCAGAACTCCAGGAAGCGATTCGCGAAATCCACCTGATCGCCGGGCTGGGCGACCCACACGCCGATGGCCTGCCGATGCGGTCGTTCTCGGTTGGTGTCACCTCTGCTGGCTACGGCGATGGCAAGACAACGATCGCGATGGCGCTCGCCAGCGGCCTCGCCCAGGACTTCGGCAAGGAAGTCGCCCTCGCCGACCTCGATTTCAAAACGCATTCGGTCGGCCGCGAATACGGCCTCGAGGGCAAGGAAGGCGTCTCCGAGGTGCTCCTCGGGCAGGCACCGTTGCCCGCTGTCACGCATCACCACCGGGACACGCCGATGGCGATAATCACCGCCGGCAACGCCCGCGCCGACTCGACCCGACTCGCAAACTCAGACCGCCTGATTAGCATGATCGAAAGCCTCAAAGAGAAGTGCAGCTACATCGTTTTGGACCTTCCGGCGACGCTCCACTCGATGAGTGCGCCGGTGCTCGCGCAGCGTTGCGATGGCGTCATCGTGGTCGTCCGCGATGGCAAGACGCGCCGCGCCGAACTTGACCGCGTGCTCCACCTCCTCCGCGACGCGAATATCCTTGGCGTCGTCGTTAACCGCCAGAAATCCAGCATCCCTGAGTGGATCCAGCGCGGCCTCGGACTCGGCGCCTGAGCCCCGGAGGCACGCATGCTGGTCACCATGGCCCTCTTCGTCGCGATCGCCTGGCTGCTCTCGAGTTCCTGGACACGCCGTGCCGTGCCGTTTGAATCGTTCCTCGCCTTTGGATTCGCCGGAGTTGCGATGGTCACACTCCTGTTCGCCGGGTGGCTCGCGTGAGCGCCCGTGCTGTTGCCCCCGCGCCGCGCCCCGGATTCGTCGTGCCGGGCAGACTCGTCGGCCTACTCCTGCTCGGCCTCGGAACTTGCGTCGGAATTGGCGCCTTCGTCACTATCGGCGTCGCAGCCATCCTCATCCCAATTCTTGCCCTGCTCATCATTCTCGCGGCGGCCGTTCCGAGGACGTTCGTCTACATCCTGCTCAGCGCCACGATCGTGCTCGAACCGATGGCCATCGACTTCTCGAAACATGCCGCTCTCGTCCTCTGGGACCTTCCTGACGGCCTGAGACAGATCATTCCCATCACGACATCGCCGATGGAGTTGTCGCTCGTCGCAGCCGCCGGGTCGCTCTGGCTCCGGGGCCGCAAGACAGCCAGCCCTGCGGTGTCGATACCCTTAATCGCCTGGGCCGTGCCGATCGTCATCTTCCTGGGTATGGCCTACGGCTACCGTCGGGGCGGCGACATGCCCCTCGCCTACAACGAAGCCCGCGGCCTGCTGTTCGCCATGGTCGTCTTCTTCATCGCCTGGCGAATGGCGGATGAGCCGCCGGCGCGGCTGGTCAAAGTGCTAATGTTCTCGAGCACGCTCCTCTCCATCATCACCATCAACCGCTGGCTGTTCTATACCCGCGATGGCAACTCCCCCATCCCGCTCGAGGTCGCGTACGCACACGAAAATGCGGTCTTCTTCGGCATTGCGATCGCCATCTCCGGGATGTTTCTCCTGCGGGCGAAGTCAAACGGCGCTCGCCTCGCCCTGATCCTGCACTTGGTGCTGTTGCTCGTGGCGACCTTCGTGACGGGCCGGCGGGCGGGAACCCTTGTGCTGCTCGTCGGAGGAGCCACAGTCGCGTGGCTGCTTTTCCCGAAGCGCCCGATGGCTGTGCTGGCCCTGAGCATCCCGGTTCTGCTCGCCGGC
>JBBSKE010000448.1:0-3256 GCA_038256595.1 Tepidiformales bacterium
CGCCGCGAGGAGTTCATCGAGATGGGTATGCGTCATACCGCGCCACCATACTGGCAGGCGCCGAGCCACTGGCGACAGCATTCGAAGAATCAGCCGGGCCGGTGACCTCGACCACGGACGACGACCACGCCCATGGAAGCGAGCAGGGCAACCGCGAAGCCGCCTGCGACGATGCTCCTCGGCGAGCTCCCGTCCGCAATCGAGCCCGTTTCGTCGCTCATGGCGAGCGCCGGGTTGTTCTCGCCGCGAGCGACGCCTGCGCCGATGGCGATGGTTCGCGGGTCCGGTTCCGTCGGCGGATGGCCCGTTGCCTCGACGGCGAGCGCGAGCGTCTCGGCGTCGGCGTTCCCGATGGCGTCGAACTGCGTGAGGTAGGAAGCGCGCAACCCGTCCGGCGTATCGAGGATGTAGAACAGCCCTTCGCGCCCGACGGTGACCGGCGTGAGACAGAGGCTGCCGGTCCCGTACCTGCTAACGGTCACCAGCGCGGGACCCTCGCCTTTGTAGTACTGCTCGACGCGGATGGTCGCGACCTGGTTGCCCATGAACTCCTCGCCGGTGAAGGCGATGACGGTGCCCTTGAGCGCGATGTCTGCAGCCCCAACGCGGTCGGCGACGGTCTTTATGGGCAGCCCGCCCGGAGGCGGGGTACAGGCGAAGACTGGCCTCGCCGGCGAGGTGACCAGCGCAAGAACCACCGCAGCAATCACGGCAAAGGCCGCCGCCGCAAGGCCGGTCGAGCGGAATACCAAAGCACACGTTCGAATCGCAGACATGCGCGCACATTAGCGGCTCTTTGCCGGGTCCGCTACTGTGAATTGCCTCCTGGGCCGATCTTTCCGGTCACCACCAGAGGATGTCGTCTAGCGGGTCCTCGTGGTTGGAGATGGCCGGGTCGTCGTCGTGCTGCCAGAGGTCGGTGCCGAGGTATTTCCAGCCGGCATCGGCGAACACCATGACGATATTGCCCCGTTCGAGCCGGCTCGCCGCCCGCAGCGAGGCGTGGAGGGTCGCGCCGCTGGAGATGCCGCCGAAGATGCCCTCGGCGAGCATCGCCCGGCGCGCGTGGGCGAAGGCGTGCCGGTTGCCGACGATGATCTTGCCGTCCAGCACGGTTTCGTCCATGACTGGCGGGATGAAGCCGTCGTCGAGCGATTTCAGGCCCTGGACGTGGACCCCGAGCCTTGGTTCGACGCCGAAGACCTTGCATGCGGGGTTCGCTTCCTTCAGCCGTCGTCCGCAGCCGGTAATCGTGCCGCCAGTGCCCATCCCGGCGACAAACACGTCTATAGAAGGAAGATCAGCGAGCAGTTCGGCGGCTGTGCCATCGTAGTGTGCGGCCACGTTCTCGTTTGAACCGAACTGGTTGAGGAGGTAGGCGCCAGTGTCGCGGGCGATGGCCTGGGCGACTTCGACGGCGCTCTTGATGCCCGCCTGGCGCGGCACTTTGCGCACCTTCGCGCCGAAAACTTCGAGAAGCTGTTCGATCTCCGGGTAGACGCTCTCCGGGACGCAGATTTCGACCGGGTGGCCGAGCCGCCGGCCGAGCATGGCCAGCGCGACGCCGGTGTTGCCGGTCGATGCCTCCACCAGTGGCTGCCCCGGTGTCAGTTCGCCCGAGGCGATCGCCGAACGAAGGATACGCAGGACCACGCGGTCCTTGATGCTCCCGGTCGGGTTTTGGCCTTCGAGCTTGGCGAAGAGCCGCACGCCCGGTTTCGGCGAAAGGGAGCGCAGTTCGACCAGTGGCGTGTTCCCGGTGAGCGATTCGACCTCATGGAGCAGTGGCATGGCGGGATGGTAGCACTTCGGCGAAGTCACCAGCGGAATCGTAACCAGTGCCGGGGAGGACGCCGACTCCTCGCGCCATCCCCGGCCTCCTGGCTGACTCCGACTATCCCCAGCGAGGCTGCTCGCCGAGGTCGATGCCCAGCGCAATCTTGCCCACGATTTCGTGTGCGAGCAGACTGTTCGCCGGGTGGAAGCCACCGCAGCGGACGTCGCGGTAGAGCCGCTCAAGTTCGCTGGACTTGAACATCCCGGAGCCGCCGGACATAGTCATCGCCATATCGACCACCTCCTGCGAGCCCTGGACGATGGTGTGCTTCATCGCCACCAGCTTCAGCGGCCAGGCGCCACCGTGGTCGACGTTGTTCGCCCAGTCGCTGGTCACGCGGTCAACCTGCGCGTCCATCGATTCGAGCCGCATCGCGATCTCGGCGGCGAGGTGCTGGACCTCCGGGTGGTAGGCCATCGAACGGGTGAGGGCGATACTCGTGCGCTTCTTCGCGGACGCCATCGCCAGTTCGGCCGCGCGGTGGGCGATGCCGAGGTAGACCGAGGCGATACCGGAGAGCGCGCTCGCAAACAGGCAGAGCACGAACAAGTCCGCACCGCCCGCGGGCAGAACGCGCGCAATGAATCGATCCGGGACGAAGGCCCCGTCGAGGATCGTGTCGTCGCTGCGGGTGGCGCGCATGCCCATCGTGTTCCAGGTTTCTTTGACCATGTAGTCGGCCGAATCGCGCGGCATGAAGGCGTGGACGATCATCGGCGCCTCCGGGTTCGAGGTATCCATGGCGTGGAGGCCGAACCGCGTCCAGACCGGCGAGAGGCTGCCGAACTGCTTGTGGCCATAGAACTTGTAGCCGCCATCGACCTTCTCGGCGCGGGTGGTCGAAAGGAACACCGGCAGGTCGTTGCCCGTCTCGGAGTGCCCGGCAGCGCAAACCTCGCCGTCCGCGACTTCCCTCAGGAGCCATTCGAGCGAATTGTCGCCCAGGCGGCGCATCTCCGCGGCCATGCCGACGAAGTACTGGTGCATGTTCACGGCGAGGGCGGTTGCAGGCGCGTACTCGGCGATCTGCTGGATCTCGCGGCAGTATTCGGGCAGCGAAAGGCCGCCGCCGCCGAGGTCTTTCGGCACGAGGCACTTCATGAAGCCGGTGGCCCTGAGCGCGTCCCAGTCCTCCTGGAAGAAGGTGTTTTCGCTGTCGTGGCCGGCGGCGCGCTCGCGGAACATGGCGAGCAGGTTGGGGGAGACGGCGGTGTCGCGGGCGGTTGCGGTGGTCATCGTTGGACTATCCTTTTGTTTGTTAAGCGACGTTGTACTCACTTAAATGCGCGGAGTCAACGCGTTTGCAGGAATTTTACGTTGTCCAACGTTGTCCACGTGTGTCATACTTCGGACATGGAGCAGACCCACCACGGAGCTACCCCTGCCGACCGGACCTACCTGGAAGAGTTCCAGCAGGAC
>JBBSKE010000449.1:0-3253 GCA_038256595.1 Tepidiformales bacterium
CGGCACGCCTGCCGACGACGCCCTCATCGCCGCCTTCGAATCGAACCCGATCCACGAAGTGCTGGCGAGCTGCTCCGAACTCCGCCCGGCCGTGGACATCGCCGTCCTCGGCTAACCGCTCGATATTCCGGCAACGAACGAGACGAGGTGGTCACGAAAGTGGCCGCCTCGTTTTGCGGGTGTATCGGCGGTCGAAGTGGGGCCGCCCCCCGCTCAGGCCGCTCGCTGCCTGTCGGCAATCGGAGCTGCGGGCTCGGGGTTCTGACTATCCTCGGCAAAAACCGCCGCGGCGACATACTTCGCCAGTTCGATTCGATTCTGTACAGAATCCGTCACTGCGACGCCAACGAACCAGGAGTCACCACGCGGATGCACCTGGACCACCGTCGCCTGGATGCGGATGCTGCGCGACCTTCCGCTCATGACCACGGAATCGCCGACGTGGACCTCGTGCCCGGTCGTGAATCCAGCGCCGCTGAGGCTCAGGTCGGAGAACTGTACGAGGCTGGCGAGGCCGTCCGTTTCCATCCAGCCCGCCGTCGTGAACGGCAGACGATGGCTCGACCGATGCGTCGCGTGCGCGTAGGTTCGCCAGGCGATGACGAAGAGGAAGGTCATTAGTGCGAGCGCCCAGCCAATGGCCCCAAGAGTGACCGTCTGCTGAGATGTTGGAAGCCAGCCTGCGAGTCGCATCACGCCCACAACGACCCCGACCACGTAGAGCCCGATGATGGCGATCAACGGCGCGATGAGCGGGTGTACATACCGCTCGCCGCCCTCGGATTTCGGCGTGACCCGGAACTTCACCGTTCGCTCGGCGAGCAGCGTGACGCTCGCCTGCATGAAGGCGAACATCTTCATCAGGTCGAACATTTCGATATTGAGCCAACGATAGTAGCCGCGTCCCAACACGATATTCGCGCCCTGGGTGATGCCGAAATAGATGAACCATCCCACGAGGAACGGGATCATCGGAAAATCGACCGGCTTGTTGTCCGTTAAGGTGATCATTGGGATGAGGAGCAGAAGCGTCAGCTTTCGGAACGCATCGAAATAGGTGGTCGTGCTTGAGATGTAGCTCAACCGCTGCGGAACAGTGAGCCCACCGCGCCACCATTCGCGGCGAATGACCTGCATCGCGCCCTGGGCCCAGCGGAAGCGCTGGATGATGAAGGCGTGATAGTTCTCGGGGGCAATCCCGCGCGCGATGACGCCATTGTGATAGACCAGTCGCCACCCGCGGCGATGCAGCAGGATGGACGTGTGCAGGTCTTCGGTGACCGTGTCCGTCGAGACTCCACCCACTTCCAGCAGCGCCGTTCGTCGAACGATGGACGGCGACCCACACCAGAAAACGGCGTTCCAGCGATTCTTTCCCGGTTGAATGACGCGGTAGAAGGTGGTCTGTTCGTGCCAATCGGAGCCGTCCCCGGCGTGCTGGAAGCTATCCCGGTTGTAGAACTCCTGCGGACCCTGGACAACGGCAACGGTCGAGTCGTCGAAGTAGCCAAGGGTGTCGTGCAGCATGCGGGGTGCGGGCACAAAGTCCGCATCGACGATGACGATGAAGTCGCCATTTGTGCGGCAAAGTGCGGCGTTGATGTTCCCGGCCTTGGCCCCTTTGTTCCCTTCGCGGGTCTGGTATTCGGCCCCCATCTGGTGGCAGAGTTCCCGGACCCAGTCGCGCTTGCCGTCGTCGAGGACGTAGGTTCGATGCGGCCACTGGACCGCCAACGCGCCCGCCACCGTTACGGAGAGCACTTCCAGAGATTCGTTGTAGGTGGGGATGAAGATATCGACACTGCGCGGCCCGGAAGGTTCCTCGTGCGGCACCGGGTCAATCGACCACGAGGTGAACAGGTAGAGCAGGTAGGTCCCATGCCCGTGGACTTCCGCCAGCAGGAGTGGGAGGGAGAGCCAGAGGGCATCGTGGTTCAGCGTCCACCCTGCCCGCCAGACCAGGTAGGCTATGCCCACGAAGGCGCCGAGCAACCCGACCGCCTTCGTGAGCGGTTCGTCGAGGGGTGCCTTTTGGGCGCTGGAGCGAGTGTTCATCCCATCATCATCGATTGCCGATGGACGAAACTTGAGGAAGGTTTGGAAGATTGCCAGCTGCAGCGAACTCTTGCGCTGGTTCTCGAGCCTCCTCGCCAGTCACGTCATGGCCACCGGGACTGCGCTCCCTCAGGAAGCCTTTCCCACGACCGGGATCGCCTGGCGGCCGGGCGCCGGATCGCCTGCCTCGCGCGGGGAGCCGGGCGGCTTCGGATTGGGGTAGGCGAGGCCGAAGAACACTGAGGTCACGCAGAGCAGGGTGACGCTCAGCAGCGCGGTCAGCATCGAGCCGGTCAGGTCGGCGATGATGCCCGTGAGGATTGGCCCGAGGGCGAAGCCGATCGAGGCGGTCATCATCAGGAAGCCGTTCACGACCGCCAGTTCGCGCGGCTTAATGCCGGGCAGGTGATACGGCAGCGTCGAGATGATCGGCTGCATGATCCAGCCAATTCCGAGCACGAAGGCGAACACCGCGACGACGTAGGAGTTCGAAACCAGGAGAATGCCGAGCCCGCCGACGAGAAACAACGACGCCGGGCCCGCGATCAGCGCCTTGCGGTTCGGGATGCGGCGATCGAGGAACCCGGCGAGGAACCCGGAGGTCGCCGCGCCCCAGTAGAGCAGCCCGACAGACAACCCGGCGACTCCGAGCGAGATGCCGCGGTCTTCTTCGAGGTACGTCGGCAGGAAGGCGAGCAGCGCGGTCCACATCGCGGCTGGGGCCATCTGCGCGGCGGCGAGGATGAGAATCGGCTTGTGCTGGAGGACGATGAGCATCGACGGCTGGGGCTGGCGGCGCGCGGGCGGGCCAACGCCGGTCCGTTCCCTCGCGACCAGGTGCCAGAGCACCACGAAGAGGCCCATGGCCGCGCCGAGGGCGATGTACGTCTCGCGCCAGCCACCAAGCCAGCCAATCGCGACCGCCAAAGTCGAGAGCGCGACCGCCTGGATGATGCTGTGGAAGGCGAAACTCAGGCCGTTGGCGGTGGCGATGTGGCGGAGCGAGATCCATTGCTGGATGAGGATGGGCCGCGCCGGCGCCTGGCAGGCCTGGAGCATGACCGACGCGAAACGAATCGCGAAGAGCATTACGAAGCTGGCCGCGAGCGACTGTAGGGCGACGCAGATGGCGACCAGCCCGGCCATCACACCCACCAGCCGGACCGGGTTGAAGCGCGAGAAATAGGCCGCGAAGGGC
>JBBSKE010000450.1:0-3233 GCA_038256595.1 Tepidiformales bacterium
GACCGTGGCCTCTGTGGCGGCCTCAACTCGAACCTGAACCGCAGCGCCGGCACCTTCGTTGCCCAGTCCGACGTGCCTACGAGCGTCGTCGCGGTCGGCAAGAAGGGCCGCGACTTTTTCGTCCGTGCTCACACGCGCGTCACGGCCGAATTCACGGACCTCGGCGACTATCCGACGCAGGCAGACACGCTCGCCATCGCCCGGGTACTCATGGACGACTACCTCAAGGGCACGGTCGATAAGGTGTTCATCAGCTACTCGCTGTTCGTGAGCACCGCGACCCAGCGCCCCGTGATTCGCCAGATCATCCCGATCGAACCGCCGACCGATGTTGCCGGCGATGCAAATTCGCTGACCGAGGATTACATCTTCGAGCCGTCGCCGCGTGTCGTGCTCGAACGGCTTCTCCCGCGCTACATCGAGATGCAGATCTACGAGGCGGTCCTGCAGACGGCCGCGAGCTTCCAGTCGGCCCAGATGGTCGCCATGAAGAACGCGACCGACAGCGCCATCGAGATTACCAAGGAGCTCACGCTCACCTACAACAAGTTGCGCCAGGAGCAGATCACGACGGAACTGCTCGACATCGTCGGCGGCGCCGCAGCACTCGAGGAGAAATAGGCTGGGACGGTTTGCAGCGGTCATTTTCGATATGGACGGCGTCCTTGTGGATGGCGAGCCGCTGCATTTCCGGGCTTTTTCCCGCCTCCTCGCCGATGAGGGCCTGGCCTACTCGCTTGAGCGGCACAAAGCGGCCATGGGCACCAAGGGTGACTGGCCCGAACTCGTCGCAGAGTTCGGGCTTCGCAACGACGAGGCCTACTACTTCCCGGTCTACAGCGAGTACGTCATGGCTGAGTACGCCGCCTGCGAGGGTCCACTCCCCGGTGCGAGGGAGGCGATCGAGTCGCTTCGCTCCTTTGGCATCCCGGTGGCTGTCGCATCTTCCTCGCGGCGAGCATGGGTCGAGACCTGCCTCCAGCAAATGGGCATCGGCGACCTCTTCGACGCGATTTTGACCGGTTCGGAAGTGACCCACGGCAAGCCCGACCCGGAAATCTATCTCCTCGCGGCCAGCACGCTGGGTGTCGACCCCACGAGATGCCTCGCTATTGAAGACGCACCGTTCGGCATCCAGGCCGCACACGCCGCCGGGATGACCTGCTGGGCGGTGCGAACGGAGTACACTGCTGGTATCGCCCTCCCATCTCCCGAGCGGGAGATGGAGTCGCTGCTCGAATTCGACCTTTCGGTCTTCGAAGGAGTAGCGGTGTGACGACCACCGGCAAACGAGGTGCGCTGACGGGGCGGATCTTGCGGAATTTGAGCAACTCGCGGGCTTCGGCCAGCGTTTGAACCATCAGGCCGGGTACCGCCCGGATCTGACCGAAGGCTCCAGGGCTTTCGGCGCCGAGAACATAAAGAAGCATGGATGGAGGTCTGGCCATGGTGATGACTGCCGCAGCAGAGGGACATGTGGTCCAAATCATTGGTACCGTTATCGACGTGGAGTTCCCGCCGGAGCGGCTCCCCGCGATTAACAACGCGGTCAACATTTACGACGAGGCAGGCGGTCTCGTTGTGACGGAAGTCCAGCAGCACCTCGGCAACAACTGGGTGCGCTGCCTCGCCATGGACACGACCGACGGCATGCGCCGCGGCGCTCGCGCAGTCGATACCGGCCAGCCCATCGCTGTCCCGGTCGGCGAGCACGCCCTCGGCCGCATGTTCAACGTCCTCGGCAACCCGATAGACGGCCAGCCTGCACCGGAAGGCGCGGTCATGTGGCCGATTCACCGTTCGGCCCCGGCCTTCGACGAGCAGGAAACGACCCCTTCCATCCTCGAAACGGGCATCAAGGTCATCGACCTCATCGCCCCGCTCGTCCGCGGTGGTAAGGTCGGCCTCTATGGTGGCGCTGGCGTCGGCAAGACGGTCGTCATCCAGGAACTCATTTCCAACATCGCAAAGGAGCACGGTGGTTACTCCGTGTTCGCCGGTGTGGGCGAGCGTTCCCGCGAAGGCAACGACCTCTGGCACGAAATGCGCGACTCCGGGGTGCTCCCGAAGATGGCCATGGTGTTCGGCCAGATGAACGAACCGCCCGGTGTGCGCCTCCGCGTTGCACTCTCCGGCCTGACGATGGCGGAGTACTTCCGCGATGCCGAGGGCCGCGATGTCCTCTTCTTCGTCGACAACATCTATCGCTACACGCTCGCCGGCATGGAAGTGTCGGCGCTCCTCGGCCGCATGCCGTCGGCCGTGGGCTACCAGCCGACGCTGGCGACGGAGATGGGCCTCCTCGAAGAGCGCATCACGTCCACCAAGAAGGGTTCGATTACCTCGTTCCAGGCCATCTACGTGCCTGCGGACGACTACACCGACCCGGGCGTGGCGACCACCTTCGGCCACCTCGACGCTGTCGTGGCGCTTGAGCGTGCTCTCGCGGAACAGGCGCTGTTCCCGGCCATGGACCCGCTGACCTCCTTCTCCCGCGCACTCGAACCGCGCATCGTCGGCCAGGAACACTACGATGTGGCCCGTGGCGTCCAGGGCGTGCTTCAGCGCTACAAGGACCTGCAGGACATCATCGCGATTCTCGGTATCGACGAACTCTCGGACGAGGACAAGCTGAGCGTGGCTCGCGCCCGCAAGATCCAGCGATTCCTCACCCAGCCGATGTTCGTCGCCGAGCAGTTCACTGGCTACAAGGGCGAATACGTTTCCGTTCGCGAGACGATCCGCGGCTTCCGCGAAATCATCGACGGCGTGCACGACGGCCTCCCCGAACAGGCCTTCTACATGAAGGGCACCATCGACCAGGTGGTCGAGGCCGCCCGCGCGATGGCCGAGGGCTAGACCAAATGCCGCTCACCGTGGAAATCGTAACGGCCGAGCGCGTCGTCCGAACCGAGGCGGGGATCGATGCGCTCATCGTTCCCGGGGGGGAAGGTCAGCTGACCATCCTCCCGCACCACGCCGCGCTCATGACGACGCTCGACTACGGCGAACTCATCTTCCGGCGGGGTGGCGAAGAGTCGAGTTTCGCCATCTCTGGTGGTTTCATGGAAGTGCGCAAGGATCGGGTCACCATCCTTGCGGACTTCCATGAATCCGCCGGCGATGGCGAAGCTCGATTCATCGCCACCCCGCCGGAAGATAAGTTCGCCGAAGTCGAGCGTCGTCATGAGCGCGGCATGATGCGGGAGGATGGTCAGCTGACCCTCGCTCCC
>JBBSKE010000451.1:0-3231 GCA_038256595.1 Tepidiformales bacterium
CGAGGAAGCGGGCTCCGGTAATCGCCAGCGGGCCCACAACCGCGCCGAGCGAGTCGAGCTGGTTGAGTGCGTAGGTCGAGGCCGCGAGAGCGCTATCGCCAACCGCGCCATTGAAGGTGAGGGTGATATGCGTGGCGTCGGTCGGTATAGCGGTCAGAAGGCCTGGCCCACCAATGCCGTCGAACTCGACGGAACGGGCCGGGAGAGTCGAGCCTCCGACATCGGTCAGTGAATTCGTCGTCTCCAGGCGGTAGCGCGCGGCCTGCTGGGGAAGCGTCGTCAGTTCGACAATCGTGCGCTGATCGCCGAGGAAGCGAGCGCCCGTAATCGTGAGCGGGGCGACGATCGCCCCGAGGCTGTCGAGCCGGTTGAGCGCATACGTCGACGCCGCAAGGGCGCTATCGCCGACCGCACCGTTAAAGGTCAGAGTGATGTGCGTGGCATCTGTCGGGATCGCCTTGAGCAGCCCGGGGCCGCCGATGCCGTCAAACTCTGCCGAACGCACTGGCAATAGAGTGCCCAGCTGGTCGGCGAGAGCGGTCGTGGTCGATACGCGGTAGCGAGATGCGAGCTGCGACTGGGTCGTCAATTCAACGATCATGGCCTGCTCGCCGACGAAGCGCGTGGCGGTAATGGGAAGAGTTCCGACCACTCCGCCTGCAGCGTTAAGCTGCTCGATGGTGTAGGTCGATGGAGCCAGCGCCGAATCGCCTACGGGACCTGTAAACGTCAGAGTTACGTGTGTGGCATCGGTCGCGACTGCGCGAACAAGTCCGGGACCGTCGATACCATCGAACTCGACCGATCTTGCCGGCAAAACGGAGCCGGCGAGGTCAGTCAAGAGGTTATTGGTAGCGATTCGATAGCGCGCCGTGAGTTGCTGAACGGTCGTGAGTTGGACCATCGTGCGTTGGTCGCCGATGAATGTCGCTCCCGTGATTGAAAGCACACCGACCGCGACGCCCGACCCGTTAAGCTGTTCGATCTTGTACGTCGATGGAGCAAGGGCGCTATCGCCAACTGGTCCCGTGAAGGTGAGCGTCACATGGGTCGAATTCGTCGGGACGGCCCTCACGAGGCCGGGGCTGCTGATCCCCGTGAAGGCTGCCGTCTTGATGGCGAGCGGGTCACTCCCGAGGTCCGTCACCTTGTCGACAGTGAGCGTATAGGGGACGTTCGCCTGGGCAACTGTTGTGAGCACCACCACCATGCCCAGCGGACCATCGAAACGGGCGTCGGTCACGAGAACCGAAGCGCCGCTGGCGTCCTTGATAGAGTAGTGCTGCGGAGCAAGGGCGTTGTCGGCGACCGGCTCATTGAACGACACAACGACCCGCGTGGCCGAGGTAGCTGCCGCGCTCACGACAGCGCCCTTCGGGTTTCCCGTGAAATTCCGGCCGTCAAAAAGAACCTGCTGCCCAGAATTGTCTGTCACATTCTGGATTGAGAGCGAGTATTCCGAGAGCGATTGCGGGCCTGTCTGCAGGTCAACAACGCTACGCTCATGGTTGAACTGTACCCCGGTAATGGGCACATTCGCTTCGGAAGGGTCGGTAATACCGTAGTTGGCGGGGTTCACAGCGCTCGAACCCATTGGTCGATCGTAAGTGACCCGAACAGCCGTATCTCCGATTGCGACGATGGACTTAACGCTTGCGGAGCCTGAACCGCCGCCGCCGTCATCGCCGTCACGCGCAATACCCGGGAGTCGCATACGAACGGTGACGCCAGTGGCGGCATCGGCCAGCGACCAGGGTTGATTAAATCCGAATAAGCACACGGCAATCGTCGCGAATGCCGCGGCGATACGTAATCTTCGAGTCATTTAGGCGCTCCTCCCCAGGAAAGACTGGCGCAGCATAAGGCGAAGTAAAGTACTCCGTAAAATTCTTGCCAAACCATCGCCGAAGAACGCATCCGGCGGAAGCATATGCCGGAGAGGTAGCAGGTGGACAGAGTCTGGATCGGATTTGCAGGTCGGTTGAACTGTGTGGCACATCAGTCAGAAAAAGGGCCATGCCTGTTCAGGTAGCTTTAGGTGCCCTAATTGCGATCATTATGTTCAAATTGATCGGCGCCAAGCGAGAAATCATTGATTATGGAAAGCATCGCTCGGACTTTTGGAGCTGCGACGCGGTGGAGAACGGCGCCTCAAACCGCTGGCTCACTCCATAGGCTCCAAAAGGCTCCAAATCGGGCATGAACTGTCGAGATTCTGTCTCGGTTACCCCGGCCCACCGGCCGCGTCCGAGCGG
The DNA here is from genome assembly GCA_038256595.1 of Tepidiformales bacterium. Lineage (GTDB taxonomy): Bacteria > Chloroflexota > Dehalococcoidia > Tepidiformales > Tepidiformaceae > JBBSKE01. Next base: position 2,256 of record JBBSKE010000451.1, read on the forward strand.
CTGTTCGCCGTTTCCGTTACGCGAACATCAAGTTTTGTGTTGAAAACTGTAATGTCGAAGGACTACGGAAAACTCGCGCAGTGGTCGATAGGTCAGGCCGCAGAATCTGAGCCTGCGTCGCGTACCCCATTCGAGAACAAGAGCCCGTCGTTGTCTGGAGGCCCACTCCCCCAAGGGGCCACTGTTGCCGGTACCCTAGGCGGCGTCGGGTTTTGCGCCAGGCCCGCTGCCCGAATGAGATCACCTAACGCGCTCGCCGCACATGACCGAGAGGGCCGGCAGCACCGGGACTCTGGCGTCGGCGATGACGAATCGCTATTCTGCGCTGGAGAACGGTGGAGCCATGTCACGCGCATCGACCAGCCTCCCTCTTTCGTGCCGCCACTCCCCACGCTGGCGAGTGGTCCGTTGCGCCGGGCTGCTCCTGGTACTTGCATTCGCCGCCGCCACGTCGGCCTCGGTTCCGCCTGGTGACCGCGCAGCACAGGCAGCGTTCCCGGGCGGCAACGGCAAGATCGCCTTCGAGACGGGCGAAGGAAACCTCGTGGTTGCCAACTCTGATGGTTCCGGAAAGCACGTGTTGGGACCGGGTGGTGCCCCGAGTTGGTCGCCGGACGGGCAGCGTCTCGTGTTCCATAAGGATGTTCCCGGAAACAGCTTCGATATCTTTTCGCTCCCGGCAGACGGTTCGGGAACGGGGAGCGCGACGAATCTCACGAACCATGTCGCGTATGACAGCTACCCGTCCTGGTCGCCTGATGGGAGCCAGATCGCCTTCAACAGCACCCGCAGCGGCAGGAACGAGGTGTGGCGGATGAACGCGAATGGCTCGAACCTTCAGCAGGTGACAACCACGGGCGGAGGGCTGCATGCACCGCGCTGGTCTCCGGATGGCACAAAGATCCTTTTCGAAATGTTTGGGACGGACGGCTACGAGCTCCACACCATTTCGCCAGATGGGACAGGGCTCACGCCA
>JBBSKE010000452.1:0-3228 GCA_038256595.1 Tepidiformales bacterium
GAGGGCGAATTCATGCGCCGCCAGGGTCCCTTCGCGCCAGAAGACGAGTTGCACGCGTTTGGCGGCCTCTTCCAGAGCATCAATCGCAACAAACGCGGCGTCGTCCTCGACCTCAAGCAGGCGGTGGACCGCGACGCGCTGATCAAGCTGGTCGCCAGCGCGGATGTGATCGTTGAAAACTACCGCCTGGGCGTCATGGAGCGGTTCGGGCTCGGTTACGAAGAGCTTCGGCAGGTGAATCCGCGCATCGTCTACGCCTGTATCCGCGGCTTCGGCGACCCCCGCACCGGCGAGAGCCCGTACGCCGATTGGCCGGCCTTCGACATCGTGGCGCAGGCGGTCAGCGGCCTCATGAGCACCACCGGGCCCGGCCCGGGGCAGCCGATGAAGGTCGGGCCCGGTGTGGGGGACATCATCCCGGGGATGCTCTGCGCCGTCGGGATTCTCGCCGCAGTTCGTCACGCCGACCACACGGGTGAGGGTCAGTTCGTCGATGTCGCGATGTACGACGGCCTTCTCGCGATGTGCGAACGCATCATCTATCGCTATTCGTACACCGGGGACATCTCGGAGCCGGAGGGGAACAACCACCCGACGCTCTGCCCGTTCGACCTCTACCCGGCGAAGGATGGCCTGGTCGCGATTGCAGCGCCGGTGGATAACCTCTGGCGTGCGCTCTGCGAGATCATGGAGCGCCCAGACCTCGCTGCGGACCCACGGCTCTCGGTCGTGACGGGCCGCTCGGAGCACGCCGAAGAGGTGCGCGCGGCGGTCACCGCCTGGACGTCGCAGCGAACGAAGGCAGAGATGGCGCAGATCCTCGGCGGGCGCGTGCCGTTCGGGCCCGTGAACTCGGTCGTGGACATCATGAATGACCCACACGTCGCCGCGCGTGACATGATCAAGTGGCTCGAACACCCGGGCACGGGCAAGGCTTTTGCCGTCGCTGGGAGCGCAATCAAGATGACGGCGACGCCCTCATCGGTGCGCCACCGTGCGCCGCTGCTCGGGGAGCACACGGCGCAGGTGTTGCGCGAAGTCGGCCTCTAACTCAGCCGCCGAGCGCCTGGACCGCGGGAATCGGCCGGGCGCTGGTGCGATACTGCGCCTTGCCCTGTTCGAGGAGGTCGTTGCCGCGGCAGTCGTTCACGACAATCGCAGGGAAACCTTCGACTTCGAGACGGCGAATCGCTTCGGTGCCGAGGTCTTCGAAGGCGACGACGGTGGCTGACTTGATGTGCCGGTTCAGGAGCGCGCCGGTGCCGCCAACCGCGATGCAGTAAACCGCGTGGTGCGACTTGATCGCCTCGCGCACGACCGGACCGCGCCCGCCCTTGCCGATGATCCCCTTGAGCCCGAGTTCGAGCATGCGCGGGGTGTAGGGGTCGAGGCGCATCGAGGTGGTCGGGCCGGCTGAGCCGATGACCATCCCCTCGCGCGGCGGCGTCGGCCCGACGTAATAGATAATCTGGCCGCGAAGGTCGACCGGCAGCTCTTCGCCGCGGTTCGCCATCTCGATGAGCCGCTTGTGGGCCGCATCGCGCGCCGTGTAGATGACGCCCGTGAAGGCGACGTGGTTGCCAATCTCGAGCCCCTCGATGACCTCGTCCGTGAGGGGTGTCTGGAGCGCCTTGGAATCACTCATAGCCAGATCTCCTTTCCTGCGCTCCCGGAAGAGAGCGGTTTACTCATGGTGACCATGTGCGCCGGGATGCGGAGCTTCGATGGTTCGGGGAAGGGACGGGTGCCGTCGACGACGTACCCGATTCGCTGGTACCAGGCGGGGAGAACCTCCCGCAGGTTCACGACCTGAAGGTCCATCACGTCGCAGCCCGCGTCGATGGCGCGCTGTTCGGCCATGTCGATCATGAGCCGGCCCTTGCCCGAGGTCTGCCGGGGTGGGTCGACCGAGAGCATGCCGAAATAGCCGCGGTTGCCGTGCGCCTCAGTATGAATCGCGCCGCCGATTTCGCCATCGTCGTCAATCAGGACGACCATTTCGCCGGCGGCGATAAATCCGGCAATCTCTGTCTCGGTGGTCCGGTTGCCGTTGACGAAGAAGTCCTCCACGCGGTAGGCGCGGTTGACGATTTCGGCCACGAGGCCAGCCTCGTAGGGTTCGGCGAGGCGGAACGAGGGCACGATCGGGCGCTGCATCTCGCAGTAGTGGTGCAGCAGCCGGATCGACCAGTTGTCCGCTTCGAGAACCTGGGTGTGGATCACTTCGAAGCCGCGCCGCTCGTAATACGGCACGAGGTCGAATTCGCGCACCGCACCGAGGACGACGCTGGTGTAGCCGCGAGCCCGGCCAAGCCGTTCCACTTCACGCACGAGGGCCGTGCCGAGGCCCACCCGCGTGAACCCATCCTCGACCGCCGCCAGGCCGATATAGAGGCTGCGCGCGATCCCGGAGAGGGTGTCGCCGTCGTCCACCACCGGGTCGCGGAGCATCGCCGTTGCCACCAGCGCGCCGTTCGCATCGAACAGCTGCAGGAATTCGGGGCTTGTGCCGCTCTCTTCGAGCAGCCCCTCCGGCGAAGTGCGCGCGCCGACGAGAATCTCGTGCCGGGAGAAGGCACGGTTGATCAGCCCGGCCGTCGCCTCGACGTCGATCTCGTCGAGGCGCAGGCGGCGCAGCAGGTAGCGGGTTTTGTCGTTCGGCATCGAAGTGGCTCGATTCGTCCCTTCTGGTTCGAACCGGGCGCCCTAGAGGACGGCCTGCTTCGTGCGGGCGCTGTGGCACTGGATGTTCACGGCCACCGGGAGGGCTGTGATGTGGGTTGGGTAGGTCTCGACGAACACGTCCAGGGCGGTGGTCGAACCGCCGACCGCCTGCGGGCCGACGCCGAGGGCGTTAACCGCCTCCAGCAGTTCGTCCTCGAGCAGGGCGACCTCTTCGTCGTGGTGGCGCGAACCGATCTTGCGGAAGAGCGAGTGCTTGGCGATCGTCATCGCCTTTTCGGCCGTGCCGCCCACGCCGACGCCGATGACGAGCGGCGGGCAGGGGTTGCCGCCGGACATATCGACGGTCTCGCAGACGAAATCGATAACCGCCTGCTTGCCCATGCCCGGGAGGAAGTTCTGGTAGCGCGACATGTTCTCGCAGCCGCCACCCTTCGGCATGAAGAGCAGCTTGATGGTGTCGCCGGGGACGATCTCGGTGTGAATCACGCCGGGAGTGTTGTTCCCGGTGTTTTTGCGCGAACTAAATGGGTGGGCGGCGATGGA
>JBBSKE010000453.1:0-3228 GCA_038256595.1 Tepidiformales bacterium
CTCAAGATCAAGGACTTGCTCTCGCACAACGTCTATAAGGACGCCATCGCCCGGCGGAATCGCGCCGGGTTCTGCGGGATCGAAGGGTGTACGCCGCACCCTCCGCACGAATGTTCACTCTGCCGGGGGCTGTTCTGCCGGGAGCACCTGCAGCCGCGCATGTATCCATTCTTCAACGGCTATTCGACGGTGGACCGCCCCGTGAGCTGCTGCGCGCACTGCTGGGAGCGGCGAAAACTCTGGCGTCACTGAGACTCCCGATATCTGCTGCGAACAGTTGCGTCAGCGCCTCCCTTCGAACTATGCTAATAGCGAACGGTAACACTGGTCCGCGGGCCGGGCTGTGTACCGCAGATGTGCCGGGCAACATGTCATCGCATGCCCGAACGCCCACCCCTTAGAGAATCTCCCCGGGCACCGCACACCACCCTCCATCTCCCTATACCCACCTCGACTCTTGTAGCGCACCGGAATGAGAAAAGCCGGACCCAAGGAAGGCAATGACCACAGCAACCGCACTAAACATCTCCGTTCTCGAGCAGACTCCGCGCGAAGAGCTCATCCAGATTGCCTCCGACATGGGCGTCGAAGGCGCGGGCACGCTCCGTAAGTCCGACCTCATTTTCCGGGTGCTACAGACCCAGGCAGAGGCACGCGGCAACATTTTCTCCGGTGGCTTCCTCGAAATTAGCGACGACGGGAACTATGGCTTCCTCCGCGGCGAAAGCATGCTCCCCGGCCCCCACGACATCTATGTCTCGCAATCGCAGCTGCGCCGCTTCGCGCTTCGGGCCGGCGACTACGTCACGGGCGCGGTCCGCAACCCGAAGGACAACGAGAAGTTCTACGGCCTCCTGAAGGTCGAAGCGGTCAATGGCATGGACCCGGAGACGGCCAAGCGCCGCCCCTTCTTCGAAAACCTGACCGCCATCTTCCCCAACCAGCAGCTCCAACTCGAGACCAGCGGCGACAACCTCACCGCGCGCGTGATCGACCTCGTCGCGCCGATTGGCCGCGGCCAGCGCGGACTCATCGTCTCCCCACCGAAAGCCGGCAAGACGATGCTCCTGAAGAACATCGCGAACGGCATCGTAGCGAACCACCCGGACGTCCACCTCATGGTTGTGCTCATCGGTGAGCGCCCCGAGGAAGTGACCGACATGCAGCGTTCGGTGCGCGGCGAAGTCGTCAGCAGCACGTTCGATGAGCCGGTCGAGGACCACACGCGCGTCGCCGAGATGGCGTTCGAGCGGGCCAAGCGGCTCGTCGAAGGCGGCAAAGACGTCGTCATCCTCATGGACTCGATTACCCGCCTGACGCGTGCCTACAACCTCGCGCTCCCGCCCAGCGGCCGAACCCTCTCCGGCGGCGTCGACCCGGTGGCGCTCTATCCGCCGAAGCGGCTCTTCGGCGCTGCCCGCAAGTGCGAGGAAGGCGGCTCCCTTACGGTCCTCGCGACCTGTCTCGTCGACACCGGCTCGCGCATGGACGAAGTCGTGTTCGAAGAGTTCAAGGGCACCGGCAACCTCGAACTCCGGCTGGACCGGAAGCTCGCGGAACGGCGTTTCTACCCGGCGATCGACATCCAGGCGAGTTCGACCCGCCGCGAAGAGCTGCTCCTCGACGAGAAGACGCTCCGGGGTGTCTGGCTGGTGCGCCGCATGACCGCGATGATCTCGCAGAACGCGCCAAACCAGCTCGAAGCGACTGAACGGCTGCTCGAACGGCTCGCGCGCACGACATCGAACGAAGAGTTCCTGACGAGCCTGAAGACCGACCTCTAGTCGGACCCCGTGTCTAGCCGAGCGTTCTAGCGAAGCTCTGCGGCCACCGCCGCGATGAGGTCTGCGTCGCCGTTCGCAGCGGCTGCGGCAACCGCGTCCGCTGCGCCGGCTGCTGGGCGATTGCCGATGCGAATGTTGTAGCGCTTCGGCTTGTTCCCTCGCTCCGGGTCGGCGATCTTGAGATGCGCTCCACCGGGATACGTTTCTACGTGTGGAACGGTGTTCGCGCTGCCGTAGGTGTATTTGCGCTGGCCCTGTTTGTCCTTCGGGTTTGGATTCTTCTTCCCCTTGCCTCGCTGAATGAGTCCCGGTGAATCGGCGTGACCTGCTGGCGTGCGCCGGAGCAGATCGTCGGCGCTCGACGCTCCCGTCATCTCCATGCGTTGGCTAATGGCACGGTTGCCCGCGAGCCGTTGGAGGCGGACCAGGCCGTGTGGCGAGGACCCCAGCGACTGCGCCGGCAGCACGTGCTCATCCTGCCCGGGGGCAAGCGAGTCTTGCTGTTGGGCGGCTCGACGAGTCCTGTCCGCGCGTAGTTTGTGCTCACGGTCTGGCTGTCCTCGCGACTCTAGCGCCAATTTCGTCTCCATAGGAGCGGTAACTCGGCTCCGGCAGCGCCAGTCTAGTCGCTTGCTGAGATATGGCGATACCCGGTGTCCCAGGGGACTCGGTCGCAGGATCTCGCGACTCAGGTCAGCCAGTTCGCGAGCCACAGCATCGCCATCCCCGTAGCAACGGTCGCGAGAACGTTCTTCGTGCGCCAGGCGACCACTCCGGCGATGAGCGCGGCGAGGATGCGGTGGTTGCCGGGTTCGATGGCGAAGTCGCCGCCCGGGGCGAGCACTTCCTGGGCGACGATCGCCGAGAGCACGGCAATCGGGACGAAAACCAGCGCCTGGCGAACGCGCTCCGGCAGTTCGATGCGTTCGAGCGCGAAAAACGGCGCCACGCGGATGAAGAATGTCACCGCGCCCATGCCGAGCATCGTCAGCCAGAGAGTCAAGGCTGCACCTCGACCGGCGCGATGGCTCCCTGGCGGCTTGAGAGCAGCATTCCCGCCGTGATACCGGCGAGGGCAGCCAGAATAAGACCACTGCCGTAGGGCAGTTCACCGTGGCGACCGCGATGACGGCGGCGATGACTGCAGCGCCGACCGCTGGCCAGTTCCGCAACGTGGGGACGACGATGCCAATGAAAGTGAGCGCGAGCGTGAATTCGAGGCCCCAGCTCGCGGGGACGTTCGCCCCGAGGAAGATGCCGGCGGCGGTGCTCACCTGCCAGGTCGACCAGAGCGTGATGCCGGTGCCGAAAAGGAACCAGTGGCGCGTGGCGGGCGATTCGCTGCTTGCATAGCGCGCGACCGCGCCCGCGTAGGCCTCGTCGGTCAGCAAATACGCCAGCAGGACTCGCCACCAGCGCGAGAGATGTTGCACGTCCGGCGCGA
>JBBSKE010000454.1:0-3209 GCA_038256595.1 Tepidiformales bacterium
CTCGTGACGATGGTCTCCGGGATGGCGTCGTAAATCGCAAGGGCGCGCTGTGTCGTCTCCGGGTCCGTGCCGCGGGTTTCCAGGTGCTCCTCGAGGGCCGAGCGCTGCACGCTGGGGTCGCGGTCGGCGTCCGTCACTTCGGGTGGGGTGCCATTGGCGACCACTGCCGGGTCGGCAACGATGAGCGCGCCCCCGGCGAACAGCACGCCAATGACGTCGAGGTCCGACTCCACGTCGATCTCGATCTGCCCGGTCTTCTCCCGCTCGAAGCCTTTCTGGGAGACGAACAGCTTTGTCCCGACGGGCACGAGGCGGTCCACGACGAGATTCACCTCGCGCTGGCTATCGGCGGCGAATTGCGCGCTTTTGACGAGCACGCGCTGCGTCTTGACTTCTTCGGCGGAGGCGAAGGGGACTTCGAGTTCGAAGAACGAGGCGAGCGGCACCTGGTCGGAGACGAGTTCCACCGGCCGGTCGAAGCGCAGGATGATCGTGCTCGAGAGGAGCGGGTTGCCGTTCGGATCGAGGTCACGGCTGGCGGTGGCGGAGCCTCCCTGGGGGGCCGTGAAGGTCGTGCCGCTGCCGCCACAGGCCAGCGCAATGACGATGAACAGCGTCAGCGAGACACCCATCCCCGCGATCCGCATGGCCTGGAGTTCCTTTCTTCTCGTTGCTCAGGTCGCGCTCCTTAGGAGCCGGTGTAGATGGGCTTGCGCTTCTCGGCGAAGGCACGCGGACCTTCGAGCGCATCTTCCGAGGCGAGGGCGCGGAATTCGAGCACGTCTTCGAGCGCGAGCCCATTTTCGAGCGACATATCGAGGCCGCGATTCATCGCTTCCTTCGCCAGCCGGACGGCCAGCGGCCCCCGTTCGCAGATGCCGCGGGCGATGGTCATCGCGCGGTCCATCAGCTCTTCTGCGGGGACGATGTGGGAGACGAGGCCGATGCGCAGAGCTGTTTCGGCGTCGATCTGCTCGGCCGTGAGGATGAGGTAGTTCGCCCAGGCCTGGCCGACCGCGCGAGGCAGCCGCTGCGTCCCTCCGGCGCCCGGGATGAGCGCCCAGCGCACTTCTGGCAGCCCGAATTTCGCGTTCGGCGCGCAAATCCGGATATCGCAGGCCAGGGCCAGTTCGAGGCCGCCAGCGAGGCAGAATCCGTTGATCGCGGCGATAATCGGCTTATAGATCGGGAGCCGCTTCGTGAAGCCGCCGACCGGCATCGTGCTGTTGCGCAGCTGGTCCTCGCCGGCGGCGGTGGCCACGAGGTCCATCCCCGTTGAGAACGATTTCGGACCCGTGCCGGTGAGGACCGCGACGCGGAGGGCGGCATCGTCGCGAAAATCAGCGAAGGCGTCGTGGAGTTCCTGCGAGGCCTTCGCATCCATAGAGTTCAGCGATTCTTCTCGATTAATCGTGATGACCGCGACGCCATCGAGCTTTTCATACGTAATTCGTTCAAACTGGCCGGTCATCAACCACCTCAAAGATCGAAGATTTTTCCGGATGATACCCTACGAACAAATAACCGAGCGGAAGATAAAGGCAAACGGCAGCGTCCACGAGTACCTTTGCGACCTCGTGTACGCCTCGGACGAGCTGCTGGTCATCGCTTATGTCATGAAGCGCGGCGGCACGCTCCCCGGGATTGGCCTGACGGTGCTGCCGGGCTCGGTCTCCTATGGCTACTTCTGGTGCGACCGGCCCTACAACCTCTACCGCATGAAGCGGCCGGACGGTTCGATCATCGCCCACCGGATCGACGCGGTGACCGGCGTCGAATGGACCACGACCGTGCTCGAATACCGCGATGTCGTGCTCGATTGGTGGCTGCCGGCGAGTGGCGGACTCGTCGCGGAGGACGAGGACGAACTCGCCGAGGCGATCGCCGCGGGGCTGCTCTCAGAGGCCGATATCGCCGCCGCCGAAGCTGCCCGGCTTGCGGTCGAAGGCAGCTGGCAGGGAATCATCGCCGAGGCCGAGGCCTTCGAAGCCGCCCATCTCGCCCCGACGGGGCGGCCTTTACACGCCGGGCAAGAGTCGCCATAGTCCCGGTATGTGGCATTTTCTCCGCCGTCGTCTTCTCTGGTTCCTCATCGGATTCGTGATCGCGTTCCTCGTCTTCCTGTTCGTGAAATACCCGAACGACGAGGTCCTGATGGGGATGACGATCGCCGCGGTCAGCGGACTCGGCTTCTCGATCCTCATCTTCCTGCTCGAAAAGCGCTTCCCCGACCAGGCCCGCGAAGTCCTTGGAGACGAAAAGCAGTCATGACGCCGCGCTGGTAGTCTGCGCGGATGGCCGTGGACACAGCGTTTGCCCAGCACCGCCGCACCGGGGTCATCCTCGTGCTGCTGGCCGCGATCCTCTGGAGCTCAGGCGGGCTTTTCATCAAGTGGGTCGATTCGGACGTGCTCGTCATCTCGGCGTGGCGTTCGACCTTCGCGGCGATCACGATTTTCGTGCTGCTGCGGCCGAGCGCCCGGGCGATTTTCTCGCGCTCACGCCTGAATCTCGGGCTGGCGCTGAGTTATGCGGTGATGCTGCTGCTGTTCGTGGCCGCAACCCGGAACACGACCGCCGCGAACGCGATCTTCCTCCAGTACACGGCCCCGCTCTATGTGCTGATCCTCGGCGGTCGGCTGCTCGGCGAACGGCCCTCGCGCGCTGACACGATTGCGACGCTCGTCGCGTTTGCGGGCATGGGGCTCTTCTTCGTGGGCCGGGTCGAAGCGGACGCGCTGGCGGGCAACCTCATGGCGATCGGCTCGGGGATGGCGCTGGCCACCTTCTTCATGCTTCTCCGGCACCCGGATTGCACGGCCGAAACTCGCCCCGCTTCGATGATCCTCGGTAACTTCATGCTGCTCGTGGTGGTCGTGCCCCTCGCCCTGGCGCGAGACCCGGCAGCCCTGTTCGCCCCGGGCCCTGGCGATGCAGCCGCGCTCGCGTTCCTCGGCATCGTCCAGATTGGCGTCGCCTACGTGCTCTTCGGGCGGGGCATCGCGCACGTCTCGGCACTCGAAGCCTCGCTTGTGGGGATGCTCGAACCGGTGCTCAATCCGCTCTGGGTTTTGCTCGTGCTGGGAGAGCGGCCGGGAGCGTGGGCAGTCGCCGGTGGGGCGATCATCATCGCCGCGGTGACCGTGCGGATGGTCGCTGCCAGCCGCAATTCAGGTGCGGGGCCGATCGAACTCGCGAAGCCAGCGCTC
>JBBSKE010000455.1:0-3208 GCA_038256595.1 Tepidiformales bacterium
AACGACCAGCCAGGAACTCGGCGCGGTCTACCTCGAACGCGATATCGAATTGCTCTGGCAGGCGGCGGGCGTCCGGGAGGAATCTCCCCCGGCGGCCGTTTCCGGGCACGCTGCAAAGAGCCCGGCCCTCCTGAACCTCACGCCGCGCGAAGTACAGGTGTTGGCGCTCGTGGCACGTGGCGATTCGAACGGTCGAATCGCGGTACGCCTTGGCATCAGTACACGTACGGCGGGCGTTCACGTTTCGAACATCATGCACAAGCTCGGTGCCGCGACGCGAATCGAAGCCGCGATGCGCGGCCGCGACCTCGGACTCGTCGAACTCCGGCAATCCTGACCAGGCAGACGAGCCCATGAAGTAGTTCCTGGGCCATCTACGTCCGTGAACCGATGCGGTGACACCCCCGTGCCCTCGAAACTCGCCCCAACGAATCCGATTCTTTGAGGAGACGCCGATGGAGCCGGTTTCACGTATTTCGTTCGCCCGGAGCACGCAGGCAGTGTTGCGCATCGCCGTTACGGTTCCCGCGGTCGTTGGGGTGTTGTGGTGGCTGACATCAGCGAACGGGCAGCCGAAAACCGCCGCTGAGCCTGTCACGGTGGCCGCGCCGGAGGTCAGCTACCTTCCGGGACCTCACCTTGCCACTGGATTCGACGATGGAAGCCACGCCACGGTGTTCATCGTGGACTCGGACGAGGCCGCGGACCAGTTGCGTATCTCCCTGCAAGACGGCCACTCCCCCAGTGCGTGGCTGACGGGTTATCCCGCCCTCGGGGAGGTCCTGGTCGCCGAAGACGCGGACCGGATCGCGTCCGAACTTGGTGAATGCGAGCGAACGCTTGCCGGGTTGGATGTCCCCAGGGTTGGGTTCGTCCGCGTCGCCTCGCGCTGATGGCAGCGCTTCCGGCTATGAACGAATCCGAGGCGTCCAATTCGCTACATATGCGTCACCCGATCCGGGTATGATGCAGCGTCATGGCACGGCGAGTCACGAGCGCGAGATTCATCGGCAGGGCGGGCGAACTTGAATCGCTGCGCCTGCTGCTAGAGAGCGTGCGCGCCGAGGGCCGAGGCACGACCGCGCTGCTCGCCGGGGAGGCCGGCGTCGGCAAGACACGCTTCCTCGCCGAACTGACCGCGCGGGCGGCGGCCGACGGTTGGACGGTCCTCCGCGGCGAATGCGACGAGTTCTCGGCGCAGCGGCCGTTCGCCGCCCTCCACGGGATGGGCGCAACCATCCACGACTTCCTCGAAGCCGAAATGCCCGCCGGACTCGAAACGCGCGCCTGGCAGGCGGTCTCCAGCACCTGGCAGATGACCGAGGCAGCCCCGGGACCGCCTGCAGCTGCCGGCTCGATCGCCTACCACGTCTCGCAGCTCCTGCAGGCGATGGCTCGCGTGCGTCCACTGCTCGTGGTCATCGACGACCTGCACTGGGCCGACGAATCGACGCGCCTGCTGTTCGCGAACCTCGCCCGCGGGCTGGAAACGGTGCCGGCCGTGCTCGCCGGGGCGTATCGCGGGGACGAAGTGCACCGCCAGCACCCACTCTTCCCGATTCTCGCTGCCGTCGAGCGAACCTCGCGCCCGGAACGCATCTCGCTCCACGCGTTCACGCTCGACGAGGCGACCGAACTGGTAACCGCGCTCGCAGCAACCTCGGCGCGGATGCCGGAACTCTTCGAACGCTCCGGCGGCAACGCATTCCTGCTCGAAGAGCTCTTGGCCGCCCCGGATGGCGAGCTTCCCGCAGGCGTTGCCCAGGTGGTGCTCTCGCGCCTCAGCACCCTCGGGCAGGACGCGGTCGAGGTCGCCGAGGCAGCCGCGCTCGACTCGACACTGCCCCTGCCAGTCCTGCTGGCGGCAGCGGGGCTCGAGCGCGAATGGTTTGAATCGGCCTGCGACCTGCTGGTCGAACGGGGATTCTCGCGGCTCGAGCCTGCGGGGATGTCGTTCCGCCACGCGCTCATCCGCGAGGTCGTCTACGCGCGCATCCCGCCCTCTCGGCGCATGACGCTGCACCGCCGCACCGCGCAGGCCTTCGAGGAGTTCGACGCGCGCCGCTCGGGCGAGGCCGCCCGCCACTGGCAACTCGCTGGGGATGTTCCCAGGGCACTGAGGTCATCGGTGGCCGCCGGGATGGCCGCGACTCGCGTCGGGGCCATCCCGGAGGCTGCGGATCTGTTCGAGTACGCGCTAGACGTATGGGCGGATACCGCGAATCCAGAGGATGCCGCAGGACTGGCTCACGCCGAGTTGGTAGAGCTCGCCGCCGACAGCATGTCGCGCAGTCGGCGCTTCAAACGGGCCGCCGAACTCCTGGAGGCTGAACTGAAGAGTGGCGACCTCCCGGCTGCGCTGCGATCAACCCTGCTCCGCCGCTTGAGTGTCGCCTACACCTGCCTCGCCCCAATGGACCGTGCGCTGGCAACCGCGCGCGAAGCGGTCGAGTGCCTGGATGACCATGAATCTTCTACCAGCCGTTTGTTTGCGATGGCTCTTTTCGTGGAGCTCGCCTGCAATATGTTCGACCGCGTTTCCGAGGCGGCAACAATGCTGGAACGAGCGGAATACGTCTACGAGCAAGCGAGGGGGCGGCTGGCCAACGTCTGCATCGCCATTATGCGCGCGACCGTCGCCGCGAACCAGGGGCTGGCATCCGCGCGCGAGTTGCTGGCAGAGCTAGAATCGCTCACCAAGGCACTTCCAGGAAACAAGTTTCATTACTCGGCCAGCTGGTCGATTCTTGCAGACCACGAATGGATACTGAGCGAAGGCGTCGCCATGAAAGAGTGGCTCTTCGACGCCGGATGGGGCTTACTCGAAGGCAACAAGGCAGAATCGGAGATCGCGTTCTCTCTTTCTCGGCTCGGCCGGTGGTTGGAATGCATCGAAAGCCACGAGCGCATGGTGCAGCGTTGCGGTCGAGAAACCATCGATGACGACACTCCGGACATCGCTGTCCTCGGCTGGGGCTTAGTCTTCGTTCGAACGGGACGCGATGAAGATGCACGGCGCTATTTGCATTCGGCGTGGCCGCTCTGCGTGCCGGTGATCACGTTCTTCTCCATGCCCCACGCAGCCGTCCGCGTAGAACTCGCGCGCCTCGACGGCGATCTCCAGGAGAGTCGCGAGGCCGTGAATCACCTGCTGGACCGGTTGAGTGGTCACTTTCTGGCACTGTCGGGCGAGCCGGTCGCGCTGGCT
>JBBSKE010000456.1:0-3204 GCA_038256595.1 Tepidiformales bacterium
GGCGATGAACGCGAGGAACGTAGTCGGCGACGTGGTGACGTATGGCGGGTTGTGGTGCTCGCCGGTCGCGAAGACGTCGAGCCCGACCTCCTCGGTCTTGAGCGCACTCCGGACCATCGCCTGGATGCGTTCCGATTCCGTGACCGTCCGGCCGCTCACCGGGTCCCTGGAAACGTCACCAACCGAAAAAATCCCAAACTGCATCCCTGTGCTCCTCGAACCGCGATGGATCTATCTTGCCATCATTCGAGCCGAGCCCGCACAAAGTTGAGGGGGTGAGAACTCGCCGCCGTGTTCCGCTGTCCCTATCGCCCCATTCCGAACCCCGAGTGGAAACGAGGGGATGTCTTGATTCGCCGCTGCCGTGGCTCGCTGCGAGACAGGCGACTCGCGAAGGTCGGCCGGTTAGGGACTTCGCCGCCTGAGACTGCCGTTTGGTCCCCGGCAACACGATCAGGGATTGGTCGAGAACAGCGGGTCGGGCACGAATCCCACCAGCTCCCGGAGCACCCAGAGCGCGTCGCTGGCATTCGGAAAGATGCCCCGGCGGTCGGCGCTTGCGGAGCAGGGGCCGGTATTCGGTGCGAGCGCTGCCACTACGGTGCGTACGCGCAGCGCATCGAGGATTGTCGCCTCGCCGTCGCAGTCTGCGTCCGAAGAGGAACGCGGGATGATGAAGTCCACCGGCAGGTAGGCATTCGAAGGCGCGCCATTCTCCTCGATCGAGATGGTGACCGCGTCGCGAACGTTGCCGAGGGTCTCCGCTGGGACGGTCGCGCGAATTTCGGTCGCGCTCACGAAGGTTGTCGCCAGCGGCGTACCGTCCCAGCGGATGACCGGCGTGTTCGCCTCTGTGAACGCCTGGTCGAAGGCGCGAATCTCGAACGTCTCCCATCCGGCAGTCCGCTCACACGGCACAACTCTGAGAGACGACGGCCCAATAGGGCCAGTGGCGACCAACACCGGACTCAGCTCCGAGGTGTTGCCCGCGGGGTCGGTGGTCGTCGCCGTCACGAGGTCGCCCGCGATCAGTGGCCCGAAATTCTCGAGAAACGTTGCCTCGCCCTGCGTCCGGGTCTCCATCCACATAGATGCCGGCATCAGCGCTCGAATCGGTCGATGATCCATTGTTCGAAGTGCCGATGTTGCTGCACTGCAACCGATGGTTTGAGCCAGAATCCACATATATGTGCGCGGAAGTGAACAGCCCGCCTGTCTCGACACCGCGAATCGTAGTACCGGCTCCGAAGAACGGCGTCGCGATGGCGAGTCCGTATGGCATCTCGATCCCTGCAACGATCCGGATGCGGATATCGCGCGGGCTACAGGAGGAACCGGACTGGGTGGTGCCGTCGATCGTCATGTCCCTGATGATCGCGGGCAGAGGGGAGGTGAGGGTGATGGTCTTCACCGGGCCACCATCGGTGATGTTGAAATGGATGACGTTGCCACTCGACGCGTTAGCCGCGGTGATGGCGGCGCGCAGGCTGCCCGCCCCGTCATCGGCGGCGGTGGTGACGGTAAAGGTCAGCGCAGTGGTGCTTGGCGGCGCACTCGCAATTCCCACGAGAATCGCGAAGGATGCCACGACAAGGAGGAGCACTTTTCGCATGAGACCACCAGGTAGTGTGGCCGTACGGTAGCACAGCGAACCGTGGTCGTTGAAGACTCCCGCGCCTCCAAAATGCCGCGCGCTTGCGTCCCAGTTCGAACCACGGTGGTGTTGCGAAATCGGCAACCAGCCAGTCAGTGCGCTCGACTCCGTCCAGGGTCCGCGCTACTTCTTCGGCACCTGATTCGCGGGAGCTGGGGCAGGTGCCAACGGCCAGCGGCCCAGCCGTCGAAGGCCTCGAGCGTTGGGCCTGCGGGCAGTCGACTCGCTGGAGAATCAGCACGACCACTCCATTCCTGTCGTGGTTCCGAGATCGGGTGCCCATGGCAGCCTCGCGTGGTCGCGTGCCCTACTTCGTGAACGACTCCACGGTCATGCGGATGCCGTCGACGAACTCGACCTCGGGTGCCCAGCCGAGCACGTCCTTCGCCTTAGATGTGTCGATCCAGAAGTTGCGGACATCTCCGGGACGCGGCGGGCCGCTGCGCGCGGGGATTTCGTTGCCGGTCTCGGCGTTCAGGGCTTCGAATATCTCGTTCACCGAGATGCCCTTGCCGGTGCCGATGTTCACGGTCTCGCCGTGCCCCTTTTCGAGCGCGAACACGTTCGCCCGGGCGATATCGCCGACGTAGATGTAATCCTTGCGCTGCTCGCCGTCACCGTCGATGGTGCAGGCTTCCTGGGCGAGCATCCGGCCGGTGAAGATGGCGACCACGCCGGCCTCACCGTTCGGATCCTGCCGCGGGCCGAAGGCGTTCGAATAGCGCAGGATCGTGTAGTTCAGGCCATGGGTGCGCTGGTAGAGCCGCAGGTACTCCTCGCCGATGAGCTTCGAGAGGCCATAGGGCGAAACCGGGGCGAGGGGATGCGATTCGTCGAGCGGCAGGTGCAGGGGCTCGCCATAGACCGTCCCGCCGGAGGACGAATAGATCATTTTGCTCACGCCATGCTCGGCGCAGAGGCGCGCGACATTGGCGGTGCCGCCGGCGTTCTGAACGAGGTCCTGGATCGGGTCGTGGGTGCTCTTTTTGACGCTCGCCTGGGCGGCGTGGTGATTCACGACCTCCGGCTTGAGGCTCGCGAACAGCGCCTCGAACTCGGGCGATTGGATGTCCATCTCGTGGAGCGTTGCGCGCGGATCGAGGTTCGAGGGGTGGCCGGTGGTGAAGTTGTCGACGACGTGAACGTCGTGCCCATCGGCGAGGTAGGCTTCGACCACGTGTGAGCCGACGAACCCGGCTCCTCCGGTTACGAGGATGCGCATGTCCTGCTCCTGCTGCCTGGGTCACCGGGATGCCCGGCTCCTGCGATCACTCTACGGGGAACGCTGCTGCCGTTCGAATCGCGACGGCGGGGTCCAACCGGTTTCTTACCCGGCGCGAAGGCTGGAGTGCCGGGGTCGGCGGGTGGCACGCTCCCTCGGTCGGTCGCGTTACTGACATGTGGCGGCTGGGTCAACGCCATTGGCCGAAAGCTTAGAGCCTACAGCCCGGCCTACCGGTCCCGCAGCTTCGCAATCCCCCAGCCGATACCCGCACACGCCGCCCCGGCGATGATTCCGCCGACCACGAAGGCTGGCATGAACTCGCCCA
>JBBSKE010000457.1:0-3203 GCA_038256595.1 Tepidiformales bacterium
GGTAGAGGACTTCGACTTCGCCAACCGGGACCAGCACTTCGAGCGACTCTGGTTCCGGCTCGGCCACGGGAGCGGGCGACTCATCTCGACCCCAGAGCCGCATGAGCCGCGCGCTAATGTCGTCGAGCGCGATCTCCGGCGGGGGCGCAACTGGCGACATTGACGCCGATGCCGCTCGCTCCGGTTTCGGCGTGCCCGGCTTCCGCGCGCGGGCAGTCGTCGCGATCCAGGTCGGGCCGGAGGATGGCAGGCTCTGCAGGGCTTCGCGGCAGAGGCGGTTGAAGATGTCCGACTGCACCTGCGCGGGGTTCGCCTCGATGTCCCAGGGCATGAACAGCGGATGCCGGTAGGGGTCGCCATCCGCGGGGTCACAGCCCGGCCAGTAGAGTCGCACGCCGCCGTCGTAACAGGAGAAGAGCTTGCCGATCTCGTCCGATAGCCGCATCGAGGCGAACTTGTCCGAAAGGACTGCAACATTCGCCAGGCCCGCCAGTTGATCCGCCAGTTGTAGGGGATCGATGAGCGGTGGACCACCGGAATTGCGGTAGGTCAACAGCACCCAGGGGACAACGCGGTCGGGGTTGATAAGAGCAAACGTAAAAGCAGCAAGATTTTCAGCGGAATATTCGGTTGGGTTGAGGTCTAATTCTTCGCCGAATTGTGCGGTTCGGTAACCAGCAATGAGCACGGGAACGATATCCGGCCGCCCCGGTAACTGGCCGCGGCCGGAGCTCCCAGCGCGCGCTGCCCGGGAGGTGATGTGGACCTCGACCGCCTCGCCGGTGGTTGCGAGGCGGATGTCGGTGGTTACTTCGCCCTTCTTGCCGCCGGACTTCGCCTGCAGTTTCCAGCGCACCGTACTGGAATCGAGGATTTCGCCATCAACGGCGACCTGCCCTGCCTCGGTGGTCCAGGAGCCGCGATAGGTCATCGCACCAT
Source organism: Tepidiformales bacterium (assembly GCA_038256595.1). Taxonomy (GTDB): domain Bacteria; phylum Chloroflexota; class Dehalococcoidia; order Tepidiformales; family Tepidiformaceae; genus JBBSKE01. The sequence goes on from JBBSKE010000457.1 coordinate 940, forward strand.
CCGGGACGCCACTACTCCTGAGGACATCGCGGGCCACCTGCTCGAGGAGCAACGGTCCGCACGTTGCCTCGGCCGTTTCCGGCATCACGTCGAAGATGGTGGAGTAGCTGTCACTCATTCGAGACCCCTGCGATGATCCTGTCATCTACGTTACCCGGTATGCGGCCGTCCCGGTGCAATTTTCCGAAGACGGTTCGAAATTCGCGTCACCCCACGATGGCGCACAGTTGCGGCGCCTCCCGTCGCTCCCAACTGCGGATTCGCCAAGACCGGCACAGGACTGCAATGCCGTTCACGATTGCGTAATTTCTTCGCCGGGCTTGCTCGCTACGGTTAGCGAATGTCCGATGCCACCTTCATCGACCTCCCGGCGTATTACGCGTCCCACTTCCGGCCGGGCGGCATCGACCTCTCTGCATCTTCGCCACCGGCCGGGCGGTTGCCCTCGCTGCCACGCGACCTCGCCGGGATAGACCTTGCCCACTCCACGCCGGGCGGGTCGCTGGCGCTGCGGACGGCCATCGCCGCGCGCTATGAGACGCTCTCGGCGGGCGACATCCTCGTCTGCGCCGGGGCCTCCGAGGCGCTTTCCGCGCTCGCCTTCGCCAACCTCGACCGCGAATCCACCCTCTGGACCGAACGCGGGAGCTACTCAAGCCTCATCTCCGCGGCGCGACATTGCGGTGCCCGCATCGAAGATTTCGGGGGTTCGAACCGGTCGGCCCTCGCGGTAACGAATAATCCTGGCGTGCCCTTCGGCGACCTCCGCGACCTCCCACGATTCATCGATGCTTCCCTCGCAGCGGGCGCAATCCCGGCGGTCGACGAGGTCTATCGCGATCTCGCCCTGGATGGCCGCCGGATACCCGCGGCCGCCGACCTGCACCCCGAGGCGGTCAGCATCGGCGACCTGTCGAAGCCGCTCGGCCTCGGTGGGTTGCGCATCGGCTGGGTCGCCAGTCGTAACCAGGCGCTGCTGCGGCGCATCGACCGCGAGTTGCAACTGCTTTCGGGCGGACCGTCGACGCTCTCGGTTGCGATCGCCGAAGCGGTCATGGGTTCCTTCGACACCACTGTCGCAAAGACGCTCGAGTTCGCACGCAAGAATCGCGAGCGAGTATTCGAAGTGCTCGCGGCCCGCGGCTGGCGTGTCTGCTCGCCTGAAGCAGGGCTTACCGCCTTCGCCGGGGCGCCAACACTCGTCACCTCCGAGGCACTCGAACGGCTGGCAGCGGAAGGCTATTTCCTCCTCCCGTCGAGTGTTTTCGGCGTGCGCGGAGGGTTCCGCATCTCCCTCCTCGCCGACCCGGCGACCCTCGACCGCGCCCTCACCATCCTCGCGGCCCGGACGGATTCGGTGGCGCCTGCGAACCACCTGGTCGTGCTGACGAAGTCGCCGGGATCTGGGCGTTCGAAGACGCGCATCGCGAGCACGCTCGGCAGCGCCGCAACCGCCCGGCTCGCCCACGCCTTCGTCGCCGACACCCTCGCGCTCGCCACAAATCGCCGGTGGCAGACGACAGTCGCCCTCGAGCCGATCGCAGATGCACCGCGATTCGCGAGCCTCGTTCCGGGCGCAGCGTTCGTCGCCCAGCCCGATGGTGACCTCGGCGCTCGCATCCTCGGCGCGCTCGAATCCGCGAATCCTGGCGGCCCGGCCGTCCTCATCGGCTCCGACACGCCCGATCTTCCCACGGCGATTCTCGACGACGCCTTCCGCCTGCTCGAAACCCACGACGCCGTGATTGGCCCTGCCGCCGATGGCGGGTTCTACCTCCTCGGCCTGCGCGCGCCGATTCCCGGCGTTTTCGACGGGCTCGAATGGAGCACGGCGACGGTCTTCGAACGAACGGTCGCGAACATCAAAGCGGCCGGGCACACCTGTGCGGTCTTGCGCGAATGGCAGGATATCGACGACTCCCGCTCCCTCGCCGACCTCTCAGAACGGCTGCGGGGCGGCGATTCCGCCCCTGCCACGCGCGCCGTCCTCGCGACACTCGCCGCCGAGGTGCCAGTTGTCCGCTAACGTTCCGCCCTATTCCAGCACCCGCCTGACCGCGCACATCGGCCTCATTCTCAGCATCATGCTCGCCCTGATGTTTGCCAGTGGCGCTTTCTTCTTCCTGTTCACGTTCAACTACGATCTTCCGCCATGGTTCGGACCCGTCCGCTTCGTCCATTTCTACACGGGTCTCGCATCGATCCCGTTCCTCGTCGCGAAATACGGCACAACGTCGATTCGTGCACTCGGATATTACGTCAGA
>JBBSKE010000458.1:0-3194 GCA_038256595.1 Tepidiformales bacterium
CGTTGATGGCGATGATGCTTTCGTTCTTTGAAATCGTCCGCGGGTCGAGCACGTAGTCAATGCTGTAGAGCTCGAACGCCGGGTTCTGGTGGATGGCCGCACGCTCGTCGGCGTTGTTCCCGACCAGCGTGGCCACGAATTTTCCCGGATGGAGCGCACTGCCGCGGCCCGTGAAGACGCCGGCTTCGACCAGGGGCACCATGCCCTCGACCGTCAGCTCGCCGAAGTAGCTGAGTTCCTGGCGCTCGCGAAAGAGCTCGTTGTGGACCATGCCGCTGGTGTGCGAACCCGTGCCGATCTGGACGGTGTCGCCGTCCTTCACGAGGGTGCCGACATAGTGCGCGAGCCCCGCATCGACCGCGTCGTACACGACTGGCGGAATCACCGCGGGCCGATCGTCCGGGACGAAATTGTCGATTTCGGTCACGTGCAGGCGCGTGTCGCCGAAGGTCTCAACGGTCGCCGGGTTGACCGCGGCGATGACCGTGGTGGCGCGGCGCGAACTCGTGATGCTGTCCCAGACGCTGCCCCCGACGCAGACGAACCCGGCACTGTCAGGCGGGGAGACCGTGATCAGGATCTTGTCCATCTTCCAGGCGTCTTCGCGGCCGGCATCGAGCCCCTTATTGCCGCCCACGAGCCAGTGCGGCTGGTAATCGATGATCCGGGCTTCGAGCGCGGGCCGGCTGAAGGCGTTGCCGAACTGGTCCGCGTAGGCGAACGATTCGAGCGCTTCCGGTGCCCAGAGCCCGACGTCCGGGACGCCCAGGCCGCGGATTTCGACACCACGCAACTCCGGTGCGCGCTGGGCGAGGGCCGCGAGTATCGCCGGGCAGCCATGCAGCGGGGGCACCCAGATGTGGTCGCCGGATTCGATGGTCGCGGCGGCGCCCTCGGGCGTGGTCAGCCGCGATTGGTAGTGGTCTCGCCAGTCGAGCGAAAGGTCTCTGCGCATGGGTGCCACCTCCGGCGGAACGTGGGCGTCCTGGCTATTCGGGGCGGTAGATGCTGATTTCGCGATGCTCGCGGACGCGCGAACGCAGATTCCGCCAGGGCGTCCCGGCGAGCAGCCCACCATCGACGACCATCGCCTGGCCGGTCACCCAGCGGGATTCGTCGCTCGCGAGGAAGAGCACCATATTCGCGATATCCTGCGCCTCGCCCGAGCGGGCACTCGGCTGCCGGTCATTGTTCGATTCGCGCAGGCGGGCAAGCGCGAGTTCCACGCGTTCCGGCTCGGTGGTCGAAACTGGGCGGCCGGCGGCGAGCGGCGTCGCAATGTAGCCGGGGCAGACGGCGTTGACGCGGACGTCGTGCTCGGCCATTTCGAGCGCGGCCGTCTTCGTGAGCATGACGACGGCGGCCTTGGCGACGCTGTAGAGCTGGTTGCCGATGCCCGCTTCGAAGGCGCAGACGCTGGCCGTGTTGACGATGCTGCCCGAACCCTGCGCCTTCATGACCGGCGACGCGTGCTTGATGCCGAGGAAGACGCTCTTGAGGAGCACGTCCATGGTGAGGTCGTAGTCATCGACAGTGGTCTCGTCGAGCGGCCCCATGGCGCCCCCGAAGCCAGCATTGTTGTACATAATGTCGAGCCGGCCCCACTTATCGACGGCCGCCTGGACCGCCGCAGCGACATCAGCTTCGATGGCGACGTTCGCGCGAATCGCGGCGGCGTTCGGTCCGAGTGATTCGGCGAAGGCCTGCGCCGCAGACTCCTGCAGGTCGGCGATGAGCACCTTCGCCCCTTCGCGCACGAACGTGGCGGCGGTGGCAGCTCCGATTCCACTCGCGCCCCCGGTAATCACTGCAACTTTGCCATCCAACCGGCCCATGGCGGCCTCCTCGCGGGGCGCAATCAGACGCGCCCGGGCGGAGGCGATACTACGCGCCTTCGAACCGGCCGCGCTACGAGAAATTTCGCCGAAATGTCCGCCAGCTTCGCACCACTACGGGTCCAGGGCCGCCGACGCCGGCTGCGGGACACGCTGGGCGCGCGAAAAGAGGCGGATTCGGCCCTGCACGGTCGCCACTCCGGCGAGGATGAGGCCCACGCCGAGGAGCATCGACCAGGCCACGCTCTCTTCGAGGAAGAGCCAGCCGAGGAGCACGCCTACTGGCGGCATGAGGTAGGTCGTCGAAGCCGCGCGCACCGGGCCGGCCGAACCAATGAGCCACATGTACATGACGCTCGCGACGCCGCTGCCCACTCCGCCGAGGAAGAGAATGCTCGCGACCTCCTGCCAGTGAACCTCTGCGTCAGCCCAGGCGCCCGTCCCGGCGGCCAATGGCACCAGCAGGAGCGCCGCGACGCCAACCTGCCCGAAGGTCAGCGGGATGGGGTGGACGTGGTGCAGCCAGCGGCGGATGAGCGCCACCGACAGTCCGTAGGCAGCGGTGGCGACGAGCATGACCGGAATGCCGAGCAAGGCCTCGCGGTCGAGGGAGGTGACGCGCGACTCCATGAGCACGAGCACGCCGACGAAACCCATCGCCAGCCCCACGATGCGCAGGCCGCTGAGCCGTTCGTCGCGAATGATGAGCGTCGAGAAAATGGCGGCCCAGAGTGGGGTCGAGGCGTTCGTGATGCTCGAGACGCCGCTTGGCACGTGGTGCGCGCCAAGGGCGAAGAGTGTCCACGGCGTCGCGAAGTTCAGCAGCCCGAGACCGGCGATGATGGCGAGCGTCCGGCGGTCGCGCGGGAACTTCGCGCGGGTGGCGTAGGCGAACGGGATGAGCGAGATGAATCCCAGGAGGCAGCGCCCGGCGGCAACGCCAAACGCTTCGACCCCGGCGTTCGCGAGCACCCGGATGAGCACGAACGACGACCCCCAGACGAGCGCGAGGAAGACGAAGGCGGCCATGTGCAGGGTGCCGAGGCTTGGGCGGTTCACAGGCGATCAAGCGTAACAGAGGGCGGGAGTCGAGCTAACGAGCCAACTGGTACAGGCCGACGCCAAGAAAGCAGCGCCATCGCCTGCCATCCCCTGTCGAAAGAGCATCACGTTCGCGCGGGCAAAGGTCAGAACATTCGCAGTGCGGCGACCGTCTTGCGGACATCGGCTCCGGCCTTGCGCGGACGGATATAATGGACCGGAGGTGATGGAATGCCAGCAACGATTGCAAAAGCGCCTGCCTTGCAGCCAGCCGGCTTCGAGCCGCTCACGGTGGATGACTGGTTCAACCTCCCCGAC
>JBBSKE010000459.1:0-3161 GCA_038256595.1 Tepidiformales bacterium
GGGTGTCCCGATCGAAGGGGAGGCCGGGGTTGGATACACACTGCGGAAGGGATTCGACCTTCCACCGCTGATGTTTACCGAGAAAGAGATCGAGGCACCGCATCGGGATAGCTCGGCCGGCTCCGGTCGTAGCGCTCGGCCTGCTGGTCGAACAACCTGGAGCGTTCCTCGGAGATTGATCGCATCGGCATCGGGGGACTCTACCAGATGGTGGTCGTCCGGGGCCGCTGCAGAACGGTTCCGTTTCGAGGTGACACAACTCTGGGCTCGCTTTCCCCTCTGATCGGCCAGCGGTTATGCTGGTCGGCACCCCCCAAAGGACAGCCGTTCGTGCAGTCTGACGCTCTCCCGGGAGCAGCCGAACTGAAGGCTGCGCCCGACCCGCAACGCCGCGGCGCCATCGCTGCCCTCAGGTACCGCGACTTCCGGGTGCTGCTGTTCTCGACCATGGCGCTCCAGATCGGCTCGTGGGTGCAGAGCATCGGCCAGGGCTGGCTCGTGTTCGAAGTTCTGAACGGCTCGGCGGGACAGCTCGCGCTCGTGGCCTTGCTACGGGGCGGCTCGATGCTCGTGGTCGCGCCATTTGGCGGCTACCTCGCGAGCAAGTACGAGCGCCGCCGGCAGCTCATCTGGTACACCGGGGCATCGGCAAGTATCGCCGCCCTGCTCGCCGTGCTGATCGCGACCGACCAGATCGCCATCTGGATGATCTATGTGACCGCGGCAGCTGCCGGGATCGTCGAGGCGCTGGCGGGGCCGATTCGCAACCTCCTGGTTTACGATTCGGTCGACCAGAAACACCTGACGAACGCTGTCGCCCTCAACTCACTCGGGGGCAGCGCCATGCGCGTTATTGGCCCGGCGATTGGCGGCGCGCTCATCGCCTTCGTCGGCGTGGAGGGCACCTTCGCCCTGCAGGCGGCCTGCCTGGCGCTTTCGCTCGGTCTCACGTTCATGCTGCGGCGGAGCATGCCCGAACTTTCGGATGGGAAAGAGGGGCTCTTCCGCAGCATCGCCGAGGGGATGAAATACGTGGTGCGGGACCGGCGGATGCTCACGATTGTCGGCATGGGCGTGCTCCCGAGCCTGCTGGTCTACCCATACCTGACCTTCCTGCCGATTTTCGCGTCCGAAGTTCTCGGTGCGGGCGCCTCCGCGTATGGCTCGCTGGCGGCGGCGGTCGGGCTTGGCTCGCTCGCTGGTGGCGTGTTCGCAGCCGGCTGGAACCCCAATCGGCGGATGGGCCCGGGCATGATCTGGACGTGCATGCTCTATTCGCTCGCCATCGGAGCGTTCTCCCAGGCGCCCAACCTCATCCTCGCGCTCGTGGCGCTGACCATCGCCGGGGTCTTCTACAGTGTCTATGCGGCTCTGCAGGCGTCGCTCATGCAGCTCCAGGTCGAGCCAGAATTTCGCGGCCGGGTGATGTCGCTGCAGACGATGACGTGGGGAATCACGCCGTTTTCGGCGCTGGTCATGGGCTTCTTCATCGACCAGTGGAGCGCGCCGCCGGTGGTCCTCATCTTCATGCTGGTGGCCGCGGGGATGATGCTCGCAATTGGGCTCTTTTCGCGCGAGATGCGGCGAGTGTAATCTCTCCAGATGAGCGACCTGCTAGAACTGCTGCGACCCGCCCTGCGCGCCCTGGATTCGGATGGCCGGTATGCGCCCACCCCGGCCGAACCGCCCTCTCTCGAAGGCGTGAAGTCGCTCTTCGTGGTCGACCTCGAGATGTCCGGCCCCCAGGCGCAGACGCACGAGGTGCTCGACCTCGGTGGCGTGCGCTGCTCGCTCACTGAGGGCCTGCCCGAAGAAGAAGCGTGGGGCGCGCGCGTGAAGCCGAAGCACATCGGCAACGCCATCCCCGGGGCGCTCAAAGTGGTCGGCTACAGTTCCAAGGGCTGGAAGGACGCGCTCGACCTCGAAACCGCGTTCTCGCGCTTCGAAGCGGTCGGTGCGGGCGCGGTGATCACGGGCTGGGGCATTGGCCAGGACATGGCCTTCCTGATTGAGACGGCCAAGCGCCTCGGGCGGCCGTGGCCGTTCGCGCCGATTTCGATGGACGTTCAGATCATCGCGCGCAAGCTCCTCAAGGGGACGGGCGATGTCGACCACTTCAACCTCGGGCATGTCGCCGACCGGCTGGGAATCGGCCGCCTGGGCGAACATGGCGCGCTGGCAGACGCCTACGCCACCTTCGACGTGCTCGTGAAGCTGGTCGAACGGGGGCTGGCCGCGCCTGCGGTGGAGCCCGGCGTCGCCTGATCCGAACGCGATTCGAATAGGGTCGGCGGATTCATGAAATTCAGCGCTCTTGACACTCCATTAGCCTTTCCCTAATTATCTAGGGGACGTTCTCGGGGCGAGGTGCAATTCCTCACCGGCGGTGAAAGCCCGCGAACCTGCTCCTGGCTTCTGAGCCTTGCGCGGGCCGACCCAGTGTAATTCTGGGGCCGACGGTACAGTCCGGATGGGAGAGGACGGAGGCAGGCTGTGCGCAGCCGGGCAGTGCTTTGTGCTACCCGTCGTTGCGCACGGCCAGGCGTCTGTGACCCCCGGCACGTCGAAATTTTCGCGCCGAGGTCGTTACTTGCTCTTCCCATCCGAAACTCAGTTCTCTCACCTGGACAGCCGCTGATGTTCACCGGCATTGTCGAAGAAGTCGGTGTCGTCACGGAGTCCGCCGATGGCCTCCTCTGGATCAAGGCGCCCCTCATGGTGACCGATGCGAAACTGGGCGATTCGATCGCCATCAACGGCGTCGACCTCACAGTGGCGGAGATCAAAGGCGAGACGTTTTTCGCCAACCTCATGCCCGAAACCTACCGCCGTTCGAATCTTGGCGAACTCAAGCCGGGTGACCTCGTGAACCTCGAGCGCAGCGTCCGCCCGATGGACCGGCTGAGCGGCCACATCGTCCGGGGCGTCGTGGAAGCGACCTGCACCCTCCACTCGATGACACCTGAGGGCGAGGCGATCATCACCAAGTTCATCGCGCCGTCGGAATGCCTGAAGTACATTGCCGTCAAGGGGCCAGTCTGCGTGGATGGCATCTCGCTGACGGTTGTCGCGAAGGACCACGAGAGCTTCTCCGTGTCGCTCGTGCAGTACACGCAGGAGCACACGAATCTCCAGAGCCGGCAGCCGGGTGCCCGCATCAA
>JBBSKE010000460.1:0-3160 GCA_038256595.1 Tepidiformales bacterium
ACGAAGGCGTCAATTTCGACCGCTTTAGGAATTTCTGCCGGCCAGTAGCTGTCTTCGTCGGGCCATATCCAGAGTGCGTCAGTTCCGTAGGCCCACCCGATGCAGTTGTAATCGAAAGTCGCTTCGCTCGTGACCGATAATCAGGCTCCCGCATGTGCGGCCCAATGGCCTGCTCCAGCCTGCTTGCCACGATGCTCAGGCCGCCGCGAGGAGCCCGTGCTCGGCGCCCCAGCGCAGCCACGCCGCACGCATAGCTTCATAATTTCCGCGTTCGTTTTGGGTGACGGGGTTCTCGCCGGTCAGCTCACGCAAAGCCGCGAACCAGTAGCCACCGTTTGCCCGGAGATCTTCCAGGATGTATGGAATCATCACCGCACCAATCCGGGTGATCGCCCCATAAGCGGGATGCGCTGTCATAGTCGGGATCGACGAGGTCAGGGCGGTGTCCTCCCGCCAGTGTTCGGCGAGGTACGTGAAAATCGCACCGAGCGTCGTCGTTCGCTGGCTCGTCGACACGACCGGCTCACTCGATTGGTCGCTGGCTGTCATCACTGCCTCCTTGCGAGATTATCGAGTGCGCGGGCAGATCCGTCACCCGATAGAGCGTTCAAACTCGGCCCCCAGCAGCAGAATCGACTGGTTCGCCACCCATGGCTCAGTAGCGCGACTGCACAAGGAGCGCGTGGGATGTGACTCGTGAGAACTCCGTCGCTCCCCTGGCGACTCAGCTCCGCCGCGTGATGCGCGCGGTCACTCCGACCGGCTGGCGAGCCCGCTCCAGCCGCGATTCGAGCCGGATCTGCCGGATCGCACGCCCGAACTCGGCCCCCAGCAGCAGAATCGACGCGTTCAGGTACATCCAGAAGAGGAACGCGAACGCTGTGCTGAAGCCGGTGTAGATGGCCGTATTCGTCGTGAACGGCGCCTGCGAAAGCAGGAACGCGGCGATATTCTTCAACGCTTCGAACAATAAAGTTGCGAAAAGTGCTCCCGGCACCGCTTCCATCCACTTCGGCCGCGTGGTCGGCACGAACCGGTAGAGCATCGTGAACAGCACGAACGTTACTGCCGCCGTCGCTGCTGTCGTGCCCACGCGGATGCCCATCGTCGCGTCATATCCATCGGGTCCGAAGTGCGAAAAGGCGAACTGCACCGTCGCGGTCGCAGCGACCGAAACGAGCACGAGGAAGCCGAACGCGATGACGAGGCCAAAGTCGATCAGCTTCCCGCGCCAGTACGGCTTGCCGAGACGCGCGCTATAGGTGGCGTTCAATCCCCGGCGTACTGCCGAAAAAATCGCAGTCCCCGACCAGGCAAGCGCGATCAAACCGAACGACAACCCGGCGACACTCAACTGCCGCGCCTGCGCGACAATCTGGTCGACGTTCTGCTGGACCGATACCGATTCCTGCAGCGGAACCTGGTCATAAATGAACGACACAATGCGATCGCTATTCACCACCAGACCCAGGACAGACAGCGTGATCAGCGCCAATGGAACAAGCGAGAACAACGCGTGGTACGCGATCGCTGCAGCGTATGTCCCGCAGTCATCTTCGTAATAGAGGCGGACGGTTCGTCCGACCGTCTTTGCGGGGAACCGGACCCAGCCGGGGAGCCACTGCCAGCCAGTCGATACTGCGCGCGTCACTGGGCGAATGCGCTGCCGGGGTCCGCGTAACACGTTTCGATTGTATCCATTCTTCTCAGTTTGTAACCGTAAGAGTTTTTCCCTATCCCGAGATGATCGCGTCAATCGCCGCATCCCACCCTGGCGCGACGGCCGGCCAGTCGAACCGCGCCGCGGATGCACGCACGCTCGCATTCGCCTCCGGCCGCTCACCCATGGCATTAGCGAGCAAGGTCATCAACTCCGATTCAGTCTTCCAGAGGGTCGTCGGGTGCAGTTCGGCCGGCACGAGGAACGGGTAGTTGTACCGCTCGGGCGCGATGGGGAAGCAGCCGCAATACAGCGCTTCGACCATCGCCACGCCGAAGAATTCGTGCCGCGTCGTGCTGATCACGATGTCGGACTCCCAGAGCAGGCGGGCGTAGTCTGCCTTCGAGGCGAGGAAACCGTGATGCACGACTCGCTCGCCGAGGAGTGCCGGCAGATTCACCAGCTCCGGTGCCGGGTTCGGTCCCGGCTCACCCGCAACAGCCACGCGGAACGGCACGCCCGCTTCTGCGAGTCGAGCGAGTGCCCGCGCGAACAGTTCCGGGCACTTGTCGAACTCCCAGCGGTGGTTCCAGGTGATGAGTGGCGGCAGGCTGCGGTCCGGTTCGCTGCGATATGCGTCCATCCAGGCGAGGTCCACTCCGACCGGCAGCACGCTGCTCTTCGCCTCGATCTCCGGGATCGCATCGGCCACGAGCCAGTTGTTCGGCTGCCCGGCCAGCGACCGCAGCGCGCCGAGGAAGTCCTGCCGATGGAATTCGGAGTTGAAGGCCACAGCGTCCGCCGCGCAGGCCGAGAGGTAGTTCTGCTGCCCGAACCAGGAGTTGAAGGTCGTCCCCTTGAGCCGCGGATAGGTGAACTGGTTTTCGTGCATATATAAGAGGATAGGAGTGCGCGCGAATCGCGGCCGGGTGAGCGCGAGGAAGACGGGCAGGTCGAGCATGTCGGTCGCGAGGATGAGGTCGAAATCGCCGTCGATGGCGCGCGATGCGGCCGCCAGCTCCTGGGCGCCGCGCCGCATGCGCCGCCGCCATTCGCCATCCGGCAGCGTCAGGAACGTAAACTCGTGGCGGCTGTTGCGCGCGAGGCCATCCGCGAAAACCTTGTGGCTTCCGCCATAGAACGGTTCGACCAGCAGAATGCGCGCCATCACCGGATGCTCGCACGCCCGCCCGCGCAAGAGCGAACCCGGGATGCCCGCGCAGCGCCCCCGTCGCGCGGGCATCCCGGCTCAGGCGGGAAGAAACCCCAGCTTCTCCCACTCCTGTCCCAGCAGCGGCGCCGAAGGCACGCCCAGCCAGCGCTCGATAATCGTCGCATAGACGCTGCGAAAATCGACCGTGTACTGGAGGTTGCCCTTGTCGATCAGATTGTCGAGGCTCGGGATTTCGCCGAACATGCCGCCCTGCACGTTCTTGCCGAGCGCGAAACAGACGGCCGCCGACCCATGATCCGAGCCGCCGTTCGCGTTCTCCGCGACTC
>JBBSKE010000461.1:0-3140 GCA_038256595.1 Tepidiformales bacterium
ATCTGTAGCGGCGGACACGGTGATCACAATTTTCGATGTGAACCCTCCGGTCGCGACGCCACTGACCACCTCGGCGGTGGGCGGCACTCCACGCAGCATGCGCCTGCGCGCGAGCGACACCGAAGCGACGGAGTTCACTTTCAAGATTGTCGATGCGCCCCAATTCGGTTCGATCAGCGGCCTGAACGAATCGACCGGGGTGCTCATCTACACGGCGCTGACCTCGTTCTCGGGCACTGACACGTTCACCTTCACCGCATTCGATGGCACGAACACGTCCGCGAAGGCGACCGTGACCATCAACGTGACCGGCGGGGTCGTGGTCGAAACCGGCATCCTGCCGAACGTGACCATCGGCCGGAGCTACTCGTTCCCTATCAAGGCTGCTGGCGGCAATGGCATCTACTCGTGGAATTTCACCGGGGGCACCCTGCCGCCCGGGATGATACTACTGCCAAACGGGCAGCTGACGGGGCCTGCGACGACGCCGGGTGTGTACCAGTTCGGCGTGATGGCGACCGATGGCAACGGCCTGAAAGCGCAGCGGACCGTCCAGGTGACGGTGGTGCCGGAGCCAACCTGGGCGTTTCGACTTTTCGTTATGTTCGTGACAACGAACGAAGATTAGATTCCCCCAAAACTCGTTGCTTCGGGGAGAATCGTTCGCTTTGTACGAACAACACGGTGAAATTTACACATGGCGAGTTGCATGACAGCTATCAATTGCGCGTAGAATCCGACCTGTTGCCGGGCGGGCAAACACAGACCTGCAGGAGAGTGCCCGTGCGCGCTGAACAGGTAGATGTTGCGTATCGGCTGCTGGTAGCAGTCGGCGAGCTCTGGGATGGCCTCGTGAGGTCCGGGATCGACCCGGCACAGAAAGGCATTCACGTTTCGCGCGAATACCTTGGTGGGTACATCCGGATTAGCGCCGGACCCGGCGCCCACGCCCGACTCGTCGCCGAATGGTGCGAATCCTCGCAGCATTTTCGCGTGCTCCGCAAGGAAGACTGGCCCGGCTTCGAATCCACGCTCTCAGCGACCGTGAAGCACATTCGTGAAGACGCGAAACGGCTCGGGCTGCTGGAAGAGGTTGATGCCGCACTGATGAAGGCGTGCGCCGCGCCTGCCCCGAGCAAAAACGTCGCCCGCGCCCGCACTACCTCGGCTGTAGGCAGCCGCTAACCAATGACCTTCGTTCGAGACATGACAAGAGGCCGCCCACAGGGCGGCCTCTTGTCATGTTCGGCGCCTGGCCAGCTACGCCTTCGCGGGGAGGCGTAGGTTCGCCATAGGCGGTACCTCCGGCATCGTGATCTCGATGAGCGTGCCGTCGGCGCGGGCCATCGCAGCGGTGATTTCGCGCTCCAGGGCTTCAGGCGTATCGACGCGGACACCGTTGACGCCGAACGACTCTGCCAGCTTCACCCAGTCCGGGTTGTGGAGGTCCGAGGCGATGGTGTGGCCGCCGTACTGCAGCTTCTGGATGCGGCGTACGTTGCCGTAGGCGTTGTCGCTGAAGACCAGCGTGATCAGCCCGATGTTGTGGCGCGCCATCGTCGAGAGTTCTTGCATCTGGTAGCCGAAGCCGCCATCGCCGTTCACGGAGACGACCACGCGGTCCGGGTTGCCCACCTTCGCGCCGAGCGCCGTGGCGAAACCGAACCCGAGCGTGCCCTGGTAGCCGGGCGTGATATAGGTGCGCGGCTGGTAGACGGGGAAGGCAAGGTTCGACCAGTAGGCGACCTGCGTCATCTCGCCGACCACGATCGCATCGTCTGGGATGGCGCGGCGGATGGCGTTGCCGTAATCCGCCTGCAGGCCGACCGAGTCGTAGGGGATGCGCGAGCGCGTCTTCAACTCTTCGAGTTCGTCTTTGCGCGATGGGCGAGCGGAATTGTGCTTGCCGAGCGCTTCCACCAGCCCCGCGAGGCCGGATTTGGCGTCGCCGACGAGGGCGATGTCGGGCGACTTCACGCGATGGATCTCGGTCTCGTCGATATCGAGGCGGATGACGGTCTGGCCGTCCTTCGGTCCCCAGGAGGAGGTCAGCGGCTGGAGAAAACGGGTGCCGACGACGAGGATGACATCGGCCTCGGCGACCATCTCCGGCGCGGAGATCATGAGCTGAGCGAGGTAGTGGTGATCCGAAAGTGCGCCGCGTCCGTTGCTCGACGCGTAGACCGGCGCTTGCAGCATTTCGGCGAGGGCGAGCAGTTCGGGCGACGAATCGGAGGAGATCGCGCCTCCGCCGACGAAGATGACCGGGTTCGCCGATTTGCCGAGCGCCTCGCCGGCCCGTTCGATGGCATCCGCATCTGGTTTCTTCGCGTTGGGGATGAACGGCTCGGGCATGAGCACGTCTGCCTTCGCGCCGAGCACATCCGGCGGGATTTCGAGCGAAACCGGGCGCACGCGGCCCGACTGCAGCTCGCGGAAGGCGGTGCCGACGTGGCCGGGGATCTCGAGCGGCGTCATCGAGCGCTCGGCCCACTTTGTGAGGTGGCGAAGGAGCCCAAGCTGGTCGTGGATTTCGTGCAGTAGCCCGCGACCGGCATCGATCAGGTCCGACTGGATCTGGCCGGTGAGCATGAGCACGGGCGAGTTGCAGGCGTAGGCAGTCGAAAGCGCGGCCGTGGCGTTGAGCACACCGGGGCCGGGAACGACGAGGGCGACGCCGATTTTGCCAGTCGAGCGGGCGTAGCCGTCGGCCATGCTGGCAGTCGCCTGCTCGTGGCGGGCGTGGATGACGCGGATGTTGGCCTGTTCGGCCCAGAGGGCGTCGAACGCCCAGTCGAGCTGGATGCCCGGGAGGCCGAAGATGGTATCGACCCCGTGGACCTTTAGCGCCTCGACCAGTGCCTGGCCGCCGGTAAGTTCGGGCATGGAACGCTCCTGCTTGGTTGCGAAGATTGGGCGTTCAGTATTGCCCGTCGCAGGCGGCTGGGGCGAATCTGCTTCGTGTGGGGCGAACTACTGCCAGGCGGCGAACTGCTTGGCGTGGTAGGTGATGACGATGTCGGCGCCGGCGCGGCGGATGCTCGTCAGCGTCTCTTCGATGGCGCGGCGCTCGTCGAGCCAGCCGTTCTGGACCGCGGCCATAACCATGCTGTACTCGCCGCTGACGTTGTAGGCGGCGA
>JBBSKE010000462.1:0-3093 GCA_038256595.1 Tepidiformales bacterium
ACATCCCTTCGGCGGCGGAAACCGCATCGACGTGGGCGGGGTTCATGTCGCCGCTGACGCCGGCGAACAGGTAGACGTCGGATTCGCTGAGGGTCTTGGTGAAGGTGGCGGAATCGCCGATTGCAATCTCATCGAAAGTGGCCATGGGGACAGGATCGCGAAGACGGGGCTTGCGGGGAAGAGGGACGCAGGCTGTAGGCTCTCTAAGCTTTGGGCCGCCCGTCCGACCTTGGGAGAAATCTGAGGTTAGGACGGGTCGGGGCGGACGGAGACGTCGGCGGCGACGACCGTTTCGATTTCGCCATTCTCGCGCTGGACCACGAGGGCGCCGTCGTCCGCTATGGCGATGGCGCGAGCGAAGAAGGCCTCGCCGTTCGCCGGGGAGACGCGCACGTTCTGGTCGATGATCATGCTCAGGTTCCGGTACTCGACGATCAGCGGGTCCTCGGATGGGAGAAGGATCGCCTCGATCCGGTTGCAGATTGCGGCCAGGAGCGGCTCGCGCTGCACCGGCCGGCCGACTTCGCGGCGCAGCGAGGTAGCGGTGTCGCGTAGCTCAGGGATGACGGTCGGGTCGCCGTTGACGTTGATGCCGATGCCCGGGAAGGCGACGGGGCCAGCGGCGCCCACTTCGGCATCGATGAGCATCCCCGCGAGCTTGCGCTGGCCGACCCAGATGTCGTTCGGCCATTTGATCTGGGCGTCGGGGCACTCCCCCCGGATCGCCTCGCAAACGGCGACCGGGACGATCACCGGGAGCCGGCGATGGAGCGCCGGTTCGCAGCGAAGAATGAGCGTGAAGTAGAGATTTTCGCCCGGGGGGCTGAAAAACGAGCGGCCGCGGCGGCCCCGGCCGGCGGTCTGCTCCTCAGCCAGGATGATGGTGCCGTGGGCGGCGCCCTCTTCGGCCTCGCGGCGGGCGAGCGACATCGTCGTCTCGGTCGAACCGCGCCAGGTGAGGAAGCGGCCGATGACGTTCGTCTGCAGGCTGGCCTGGTAAAGGCGCGCATCGAAGGTGGTGGGAGGCATTACGACAACAATACGCTGCGGTGGCCACTATCAGAAGTGCGAAGTTCCAACGCCGCACCGGCGGTGGGTAGGTGGTGCGGAGGGCGGCGTTTCGCGGTTGGGGCCGGGCACGTCCCGGCCCTTTCCAACTTAATTGGCCGCATGAAGGAGCCATCAATCGCAAAAGTGCGCTCGGGAGCTGTGCCAGGTTCCCCGTTTGCTGGAACTGGACACGCCGCAGCTGTTTAGCGCGGAGCGGTGATGCTGTGCTGCCCTGCCTGCCGGTTAGGCGGAGACGAGCAGCTCGATCGGCTTCGCTGTGATCTTCTTGATCTCGGGCATCACCTTTTCGGCGAAGAGGCGCATACTCTTCTGGGCCTTTTCGATAGGCATCCCGCCATAGGCGAAGACGAACGTGATTTCCGAGGCGCCGAATTCGGCCGCGCGCTGTTTCACCATCTCGATGACCTGTTCCGGCGTGCCCCACGGGTGACCGGCCGCCCAGGACTTGCGATACGCGGCACCCTGGTCGCCCGCGAGCATTGCGTTCATCATCTGGTACCGCTCGTACCCCTTGATGTCTTTGTGGTAGTTGTGGAGCAGTTCGTAATGGCGAAGGGCGCTATCGGCGTAGTTCGTCATGTACTCTTCGGCGCCCGCGCGGGCCTCTTCCTCGGTCTCAGCAACATAGGTCCAGAGCGCAAGCTTCGTATCAGTCGGTTCGAATCCGGCATCGGCGCGCATCCGGTTGTAGGCGTGCAGGCCCTGGAGCGATGTCGCGAGGTCCTGCGAAGGGATGATCAGGGGGCGAACGCCAGTTTTGCCCATGATCTCCATCGTCTCCGGGGAGCCCGAGGCCGAGTAGATGAGGTCGCTCATGTCCCGCTCCGGCGCCGGGCGGAGGCGGAGCTTATCGACGTTAAAGAAGCGGCCGGGGAAGGTGACTGCGCCATCGCGCAGGAGCGAGGTGATGATCTGGATTGATTCGTCGTACCACGGGCGGGCGAGGTTCTGGTCGACGTTCAGGCCGGCGTATTCGCGGCGGGCGATGCCACGACCGAGGCCCGCAATCACGCGGCGGTTGGGGCCGAGGAACGTCTGCAGCATGTTCAGGTCTTCGGCGACGCGCACGGGGTTGTGCCACGGCAGAACGATGACCATCGTGCCGAGGTCGACGTTCTTGGTGACGCCGGCGAGGTAGGTCAGCCACTGCAGTGGATTTGTGACCATGGTGTAAGGCGTGAAGTGGTGCTCCACGGTCCATACGCTGTCGAACCCAAGGGAATCGGCTTCGATAGCGAGCGCCAACTCTTCGCGGAAGATATCGACATCGCGGCGCTGAGGAGTCGGTGGGACATCCTGGCCGTGTTCGTCAGCCTCATAGCGGTCCCAGTCTTCGTAATTCTGGTTGAAAATGGTCATTCCGACGCGCATGTGATGTTCCTCTTGAGTGGCATTCCGTGTCTCACTTCAGGCGGGACGCTACATTCGCGCGAGTAGAGAGTCAACACAAAATGCCCGACCCACGGGGACGCGATGGGATGAAGGCAAGGACTCGAACGCCGACCACGAACGCTAGACGAACACGACCTCTTTGTACTCGCCGAACACGCGCCGCCAGGTGTTGCAGACTTCGCCCACGGTCGCGCCCGCGTTCACGGCGTCGATGATGTACGGCATGGTGTTCTCGCGCTCTTTGCGGCTCGCTTCTTCGAGGCGGCGCATGGCCTCGCCCCAGGCGTCGGCGTCGCGGTTCGCTTTCCAGGCCTTCAAGCGCGCAAGATGGCGGCGCTCACCCTCGGGGTCGAACTTCAGGATCGGTATCTCGTTCTTTTCGTTCACGAGGAAGTCGTTCACGCCGATGATGACGCGGTCCTTCGTCTCGATCTCGTGCTGGTGGCGGGCGCTGGCCTCGGCAATATCCTTCTGGAAGTAGCCATTTTCGATGGCCGGGACGACGCCACCGTAGGCCTCGATCTCGCGGAAGATGCGCAGCACGTCCGCTTCGATGTCGGATGTCAGCTTCTCGACGAAATAGCTGCCGCCGAGCGGGTCGACCGTGTTGATCACGCCGCTCTCGTGGAG
>JBBSKE010000463.1:0-3084 GCA_038256595.1 Tepidiformales bacterium
ATTCGGCCCTTCCGCTCGCGCAACTCGTGATCGAAGAACTCGAACTCGGCCTGAGCATCCACCGGAACGAGACACCCCAATTCCGCTAGACAGGCATGCGATGCTCGGAAGCGAAGGCTGATTCGACTGGTACTTCTCCACCGCGCGCCAACTCTCGGAGCCCGGTAGACTTTCGGCCATGGCAGGCCCACTCTCCGGCATCCGCGTCCTCGATTTCACCCGCTACCAGCAGGGTCCGTTCGCGACCGTCATGCTCGCGGACCTCGGCGCCGACATCATCAAGGTCGAGGACACCGAGATCGGCGACTACGGGCGGCGCCTTTTCCGCGAACCCGACGGCTACAGCTCCTTCTTCGAGGCCCACAGCCGGGGCAAGCGGGGAATCTGCATCGACCTGCGCACCGCGGAGGGCCAGGCAGTCGCACAGAAACTCGCATCAAACGTGGACGTGATCGCGGAGAACTTCCGGCCGGGCACCATGGAACGCTGGGGCCTCGGCTACAAACAGGTGCGCGCGCTCAACCCACGGGTCATCTACGGCTCCGCAACCGGGTGGGGCTCGAAAGGCCCGAAAGCGACCGACCCGTCTTTCGACCAGATCGCCCAGGCCTACTCCGGGCTGGCGCAGCACGCGGGCGGCGGCGAGGGCAGCAAGCCAGAGATCCCGATCCCGGGCCTCGCGGACCAGAACGGCGCGATGAACTTCGCCTTCGGCATCGTCGCGGCGCTGTTCGCACGGGAACGGACCGGCATCGGCCAGCTGGTCGAGGTCTCGCTCTTCGGCTCGCAACTCGCGCTGCAGTCCCAGGAACTCAATTACACGCTGCGTTATGGCGTCGAGCGGCCGCGAGAGTTCCGCGCCTCGCCCACCTCGGGGCATTACGAATGCAGTGACGGCCGCTGGGTGATGTTCGTCGGCATCGACCAGAAGTTCTGGCCACGAATCGCGCGGGCAATCGAGCGGCCGGACCTCATCGAGGACCCGCGGTTCTCACGCGGCGGCCAGCGCTTCCGCCACCGGGTCGTGCTCGAAGCAGAAATCGCCGCTGCCATGCTGACCAACACGTCCACGTACTGGCTGGCGCGGCTGCACGAGCACGATGTCCCGGCATCGCTCGTGAACGGCTACGTCGACATGATCACCGACGAACAGGCGGCTGCGAACGGCTACATCGTCGAGATCGCCCATCCCCAGTTCGGCCCGATGAAAATCGTGGGCCCACACGTCCAATTCAGCGAAATGCCGGCGGTCGTGGGCCAGGCGGCTCCGTTGTTCGGCCAGCACACACGGGAAGTCCTGCTCGAAGCCGGCTACCCGGCCGCCGAAATCGACACGCTGACCGCGAGCGGCGCGATCAGCTGCGGATAGGGTTCACGAGCGACGCGAGAAGGCGGCGCGCTGCCTAAGCAATCGTGCCGCCTCCGTGTACTTGCCGTGCCCGCTACGTCGCGGCGAAAGGATCGCTGACAGGGGTTCGCCCTTCCCGGTAGAGAGTCTTGACCGGGCGGTCGTCGTCGTTCTTCTGACTGCTGGCGCCTGTGCCAGCCATGACCATCGACTTCAGGCCGGAGGTCGCCGTGTCCAGTGCGGCATCGACGAGGGCATTGGCTTCGGCGGCTACGACGTCACGCAACGAATCCGTGACCATCGACACGATTCCCGGTCGCTGCGGATGCGGGCGTCGCGACGCTGAACCATCCTCGCCACCGCTTCTCAGACCGAGAGCCAGACCAGCGGCAGCCGAGCCGGCGATCAGCGCTTTCGGATGCTCGGCAACTGCGGTGCCCGAACCAGCATCGGTCATGACAATCGAGCCCGCCTTGTGAGCAGCATCTTCGCCGGCGGTCGTCGCAGCGTCCTTCACGCCCTGGATCCGGTCCGTACTGCGCGTCCGAACGGTGTCAACGTCATCCCGAACCCGCCGTTCCAGGCGGGAGACGCGGGCCGTTAGCGCGTGGCGCTTTCGCTCGACGTCGGCTGCGAGTTCATCTGGTGTTTGGCCCATGAGATATCCTCCTTGACGGCCCGAACGGTGCGCTTCGGCACGAGGCTGAACTTGCTGAGCCGGGACTTCGCCAACATCGCTGCCATGAGCGTGAGCAACGCCAGGCCAACGGTGACGACCAACGCTGCCAGCCACGGTTCTATGGCGTTGGCCAGCGCGTAGGTTGCAGTCAGCGCGACCCATACCAAGGTGAGGAGCGCAGCCACTGCTGCAACTGCGCCCCACATAGTCACCTTGATCGCAATGCCAACCTGCTCCTTCGCCTCGGCCTTCGCGAGTTGGGCCTCTCCCTGGAGCAGGCCGCGCAGGTCACTAGAGATGCCCGCCAGCTCGGAGGCGAGCTCGCGGACCTCGCCTTTGCCCTCGCTCCAGTCGGCGCGGATGGCATCGACTTCTGCTTGCAGCGGCACGGCTACTTCAGAACTTTCGCGACGACATAGCCTGCCACTGCAGCGCCAATTGCCGCCTGCATCGGATGTTCTTTCACGAACTTCTCGACATCAGTCCAGATCTCTTGCGCTTCGTGGTCGCGAAGATAGACGGACGTCTTGTCCAGGCCGTCTGCGACGCGAACACCAACTTTCTCCTGGACTCCACCACCGTCTTCTGCGCGCTCTCGGAGTTGCACTGCTGCCTGTTCCAGTCCTTCGGCTGCCCGGTTTACGCCGCCGTCCGCAGAGTCGCTCAGCTTCGACGTAATCTCGGATGTCTTCTCGGACGCCATCCCGGTAACGTTGGAGACCTTCTCCATCGCCTTTTCCTGGATCCCGCTGGAGGAATCGCCCTGCCCGGATGACTGGCCCTCGTCGTTGTACGGCAACTCGGTACGGGGTTCTCGCGTCATGGCGCCGGTGCGCTGAAAGTCGCCGTTAGCCGGCCGGGTTCCAAAATTCGATTCAGTCACTACTGCTCTCCTTGCGGCAACAGCTTCGGCTGCCGGTGTTGAGAGCTACAGTAGAGTCGCAAGCGTCACGGCTGTATAACCCGATTCGATTGCATATTGCAGCCGTATAGCGAGCTTACCGCCTCTCGATAAGCTGCGGAGGCTGGCCGAGTGCCCGGGTGAAAGCGTCGCGGA
>JBBSKE010000464.1:0-3080 GCA_038256595.1 Tepidiformales bacterium
GAGATGAACGCTGCAATCGACATCTCGGCCCAGAAACTCGCCGAGGCTGGCGCCGAAGTCGTCGATTTCTACCTTCCGGAGAGCTTCGGACTGTACGACCCGCTGACCGCCATGCTGATGCTCACCGAAGGCCTGGTCATCAACCTCAAGGACAAGGGACTGCAGGCCGGCAAGGCCCTGAAGCCAACCTCCGAGGTCACGCAGGTTCGCGCGAAATATTACAAGCTGCCGCGCCAGTTCGCCGACCTCATCCCCGCGACCTACTACCTCCAGAGCCAGCGAATCCGGCGCCAACTGCGCCACACCGTCGATGCGTCCATGGGTGGTTTCGACGCGATTCTCATGGCCACCGCCGCCGGTGAAGCGCCGGCAGACCCGCGCACCTCCGGCGACCCGTCCCTGCTCGTGCCGTGGAGCTTCCTCGGCAACCCCACGATCAGCATCCCGGCCGCCACCCTGAGCGCGAACAACATGCCGCTCGGCCTTCAGCTCGTCGGACCAACGATGAGCGACGAGCACCTTCTCGGGGTCGGCGCCTGGTGCCAGGACGTTCTCGGCGTCCTCGATGCGCCTGACCTGCCCTGAGCCCTGCCCCCCGCGCGGCTGCTCACCCGGGCAATCGCGCTCCACATCAGCCACAAGGAGTCCCACGAATGTCGATTGCAACCATCTCCCGCACCGCGATCCCGCTCATGAGCGCGAGCGAAATGGCCACTGCCATTCGTTCGGGCGAAATCACCCCCATCGAAATCGTCGAAGCGCTGCTCGAACGCGTCAACGCGCACGACAGCAAGGTTCGCTCCTTCAGCTACCTCGACCGCGAGACGCTGCTGATCGAAGCGGAAACGCTGACCGAAGAGGCGAAGGCCGGCAACTTCCGCGGCCCGCTCCATGGCGTGCCCTTCGGCGTGAAGGAGCAGTTCATCGTCGGTGGCGTGCCCACCCTCGGCGATTGGAGCGACCCGACGCCCGACGCCGGCGCCGATGATGCGACCGTGATCGCGAATCTGCGCGAAGCGGGCGCGCTGCTGTTGGGCAAGCTCTTCATGGTCGGGCCGGCCGGCCACCCGCCCACGCGCAACCCCTGGAACATCAACCACACGCCCGGCGGCTCCTCGTCCGGTTCCGGTGCTGCCGTTGGCGCCCGCTTCGTGCCGTTCTCCCTGAGCGAGCAGACCGGGGGCTCCGGCATTCGCCCCGCGGCCTACTGCGGCGTCAGCGGCCTGAAGCCGACGTACGGCCGCAACAGCCGCTACGGCATGTTCCCGATGGTCTGGTCCACCGACCACGCCTGCATCATCGCGACCGACATCGAAGAGGTCGCGAAGATCTTCGAAATCACCGCCAGCTACGACCCGAAAGACCCGACGTCGCGCCCGGACGCCGCCTCCTCGGGCAAGATTTCGCTCTCCGCGCCGCCAAAGATTGGCGTTGTGCGCAACTTCTTCCCGGCCCTCCAGGACGATGAGATGAACGCGGCCATCGACTCTGCCGCTGCCCAACTCGCGGCCGCCGGCGCCGACGTCGTCGATTTCTTCCTCCCGGAGGACTTCGAAACCGTCTGGGCGAACCAGGCCATCGTCGCCGCCTGCGAAGGCAACGTGATCACGATGAAGGACGAAGATCGGCGCGCCGCCAAGGGCCTCCCGGCTCGCGGTTCGGGGCCGAAATTCATGGAATCGCGCGGCAAGTTCGGCCTCATCAACAAGGACCTCGGCCAACTCATCCCTGCGACCTATTACCTCCAGGCGCAGCGCATCCGCCGCTTCTACCAGGCCAAAATCGAAGACGCCATGTCCGGCCACGACGCCATCCTGATGGCGACCGCCCCCGGCCAGGCGCCAAAGACGGTGCCGCCAATCGCCGGCGACGACTCGCTCCTGCGCCCGTGGAGCCACCTCGGCAACCCCGCGATCAGTATCCCCGCGCCGGTCCTCTCCGCCGACGGCATGCCGCTGGGACTCCAGTTTGTCGGCAAAGTGATGGGCGACGAGCAGTTGCTGGCAGTCGGCGCATGGTGCCAACGCATCCTCGGCACGCTCGATGCGCCCGCTCTGCCGTAGCGAAGTGCTGAGGGCCGAGGATGCGTGCTGCTGAGGTGACCGGAATCGACTCCGCTCCCTCTGCTGGCCTGTGACTACCAAATAAAGGAGTTTCTATGTCCATCGCCACGCTCACGAAGCCGCTGCACGAAATGCAGGCGGTCGAAATCGCCGCCGCTATCCGCGACGGTTCGCTCACCCCGATCGAGGTTGCGAGCGCGCTCCTCGAACGCGTCTCCACCTACGACGGCGCCATCAAGTCGTTCAGTGCCCTCGACCGCGAGACCGTCCTGATCGAAGCCGAAGCACTGACCGAAGAAGCGAAGGCGGGCAAGTTCCGCGGTCCCCTTCACGGCGTCCCCTTCGGCGTGAAGGAGCAGTTCACGGTCGCCGGTGTGCCCACGCTCGGCGACTGGAGCGACCCAAACCCGGAGATCGCGACCTACGATGCGACGGTCGTCGCCCGCCTGCGCGAGGCTGGCGCGCTGCTCCTCGGCAAGCTCTTCATGGTCGGCCCGGCCGGCGTGCCCCCGACGCGCAACCCCTGGAACATCGAATATTCGCCCGGCGGCTCTTCCTCGGGCTCCGGCGCTGCGGTTGGCGCGCGCTTCGTGCCCTTCGCGATGAGCGAGCAGACCGGGGGCTCCGGCATTCGCCCGGCCGCCTACTGCGGCGTCAGCGCGATCAAGCCGACCTACGGCCGCAACAGCCGCCGCGGCATGTTCCAGATGGCCTGGTCGCACGACCACGCCTGCATCATTGCCACCACCATCCGCGACGTGGCCGCCGTCTTCGCGATGACCGCGGGCCACGACCCGGCGGACCCCACCTCGGTCGTAGGCGCCGAACCGCAGCTCGAAGGGGAACTGACGCGTCCTCCGCGCATCGGGGTCGTGCGCAACTTCTTCCCGGAGATGACAGCAGCGCCGATGCAGGCCGCGATCGAAGAATCGGCCGCGAAATTGGCCGCTGCAGGCGCCGATGTGGTCGATTTCTACCTTCCCGAGGCGTACGGCGCGGCCTGGCCAAACTGGATGC
>JBBSKE010000465.1:0-3071 GCA_038256595.1 Tepidiformales bacterium
AAGGGCGTGATGATGACAACGTCTAAGTTCACGGCAGATGCCATTGCCTATGTGGAGAACATCGAGAAGCGTATCGTGCTCGTTGATGGAACCTTGCTTGCCTCGCTCATGATCGACACCGGACTTGGAATTACCACTGACCGAAGTTACGTCGTGTCGAGTATCGATTCAGACTTTTTCACCGAAGAGTAGAGCCGGATCGCAACGAGCGACCGCAGTATCGCGCTGAGAGCGGTCAGCGTGACCGGGTAGGTTGGTTCAGCGTGATAAACGGGTCCCCGGCCGTCGCGCAGACGGCAACGATGACGAGGAAATCAGAGCAACTCAGTGCTTCATCCAACACCGGACAACGAAAAGGGGCCCAAATGGGCCCCTTTTTTGAATTCGATGGCTGGTGGAGCTGGGGGGATTCGAACCCCCTACCTTTTGACTGCCAGTCAAACGCTCTCCCAATTGAGCTACAGCCCCAGTGCTTTGCGATCCTAACAAGCGGAGGGGGCACCGGCAAACCGGGCCGGGCCTCTACTTCCGGGTGCGTGGGTCCAGGGCGTCTCTCAGGCCGTCGCCGACGAAGGTGAAGGCCAGCATCAGGATGGCGACGATGAGCAGCGGCCAGAAGATCTCCCACGAGTTCGTTCGCAGGTGGTCCAGGCCCTCGGTGATGAGTGAGCCGAGGCTGGCGGCCGGCGGCGGGACGCCAAGCCCAATGAAACCGAGCGTCGCCTCTGCGAAGATCCGGGTGGGCACGCCGAACGTCGCCGCAACAATGATCGCGCCGAGGGTGTTCGGTAACATGTGTGCCCGTACGACGCGCCAGGGGCTCGCTCCCATGGCCCTGGCGGCCATCACGTAGTCCTGCTCCCGGATCGACAGCATTTGCCCGCGTACGAGGCGCGCAACCGTCACCCAGCTCACGAACGAAATCGCAAGAATGGTCACGAGCAGGACGCTGGGGATGCCCGGAATTTGCGGGTCGCCCGAGCCAATGATCGGCCAGTCGCGATTAAACAACACCTGCCGCGCGAGGATAATCGCGAGCAGCGCCGGGAAGGCGAACGTCATGTCCGTGATCCACATAAGGACTGCGTCGGTCACCTTGCCGCCGAGCGCTGCGAGCATGCCCACAGTGATTCCAATCGTCAGGACCAGCAATTCGGCGCCGATGCCGACCTTCAAGGAGAACAGGGTGCCCTGCCAGAGTCGCGCCC
This sequence comes from Tepidiformales bacterium, assembly GCA_038256595.1. Classification (GTDB taxonomy): domain Bacteria; phylum Chloroflexota; class Dehalococcoidia; order Tepidiformales; family Tepidiformaceae; genus JBBSKE01. The sequence goes on from JBBSKE010000465.1 coordinate 1,209, forward strand.
AGAGGTCTCGCCCGAGGCCGTCCGTGCCAAGCCAGAACTGGCTGGTCGGTCCGAGGTCGCGGAAGCCGTAGTCCTGTGCGCTCGGCGGATTGCGGCTGACCCATGGGAAGATGTCCGCGGCAACGGCCGTGAGGATGATCACGACGAGCAGGATGCCGGAATAAAACGAGAGCTTGTTGCGAACGAGCCGGGTCCAGGCTTGCGCCCAGAGGCCCCGCTGCTTGGTGTTCATGAAGTCGCGTTGGATGTCACGTGAGATGGGTGGGTCGGCTGCCAATGGATCCTCCTAGAACCGAATCCGCGGGTCGGCGAACCCATAAAGAAGGTCCACGGCGAGGTTCATCAGCGCGATGATGACGGCGAAGAAGATCGTCACCCCCATGATGAGCCCGTAGTCGCGGATGAGGACGGCGGTCACGAATTCCCGGCCGAGGCCAGGGATGTTGAACGCCTGTTCGATCACGAGAGAGCCGGTGAGCAGGTCGGCGAAGATCGGGCCGAGCACCGTGAGTACCGGGATGAGCGCGTTCTTGAAGCCGTGCCGAAGGATAACCATCTGCTCGGAGACGCCCTTGGCCCGCGCAGTCCGGATGTAGTCCTGGCGCAGCACTTCGACCATGGAGGCGCGGGTAATGCGCGCGATGAAGGCCATAGGCAGGAATCCGAGGGCGATGGTTGGCAAAACCATCTGTTTCCAGTTCGAAAAATCACCCTGGAACCACTGCACGAAGCTGTAATTCACGCTCAGCACGTTGAACCAGCCGAGTTCGAGCGCGAACAGGATGGTCAGCAGTGGAGCAAGCACGAAGGGCGGCAATGCGGCGCCCACGGTCGCGATAAATACGCCGGCGTAGTCGCCAATGCCGTTCTGCTTCAGCGCGGACACCGTGCCGAGCGTGAGGCCGGCGACGGTCGCGAAAATGAACGCGGCGGACCCGAGCTGGGCGGATTTCTTCATCCGCTCCTGGATGATGCTCGTAACGGTGCCGTCGTTCGCGAACGAGACGCCGAGGTCTCCGCGAGCGAGATTCTGCAAATAAAGGAAATATTGTTCAATCAGGGGCTTATCGAGGCCGTATTTCGCTTCGAGGTTCGCCCGGGCCGCATCAGAGATGGGCTTATCGGTGTCGAAGGGGCCACCCTGGACGGCCTGCATGAGGAAAAACGTGATCGTCGCGACTGCGAGAAGCAGCGGGATCATGGCTAGGGTCCGCCGGATTGCGTAAATAATCATGACGCTGGGCTCCCGGAATTCTGCAAGACAATGGGAGCCCGCACGGATGCGGGCTCCCACTGTAATTTGGCCGAAACGAATTTACTTCTTCGTCGTCGTCCAGTTCTCCGGGTTCCAGTCGCCAGGGGTGAACGTGTCACCGGGGCGCTTGCTTTCGACCATGCCCTTGATGTACGGCTTCACGAGGAACGTTGCCTGCGTGTGCCAGAGCGGGGCGATGCCAGACGCCTCTGCGAGGAGGGTCTCTTCCGCGTCGCGATATGCGTCACGGCGTGCTTCGTCGTGTTCGTTGTAGCGGGCGCCGTCGATCAGGGCGTCGAGCGCCGGGATGCTGGTGGCCGTCTTGTTGATCGAGCCGTCTGTCTCCCAGAGTCCGATGAACCAGTTCTCCGGGTCCGGATAGTCTTCCTGCCAGCCGCCGGTCACGAGCTGGTATTCGCCGCTGTTGAAGCGGGCCGAGCGCGTCTTCGAATCGACGAACTCAAGCTTGATGTCGATGTTGAGGTGCTTCTTGTATTCGGCCTGGAGGAACGAGCCGAGGTCCTTGTTCACCGCGGTGTCGACGAGCAGCATCGTCAGATCCGGGAATCCGGCGCCGTTGGCATAGCCCGCATCCGCGAGGTGCTTCT
>JBBSKE010000466.1:0-3061 GCA_038256595.1 Tepidiformales bacterium
ACGCTAAGGTCTTGGGCGGCGTGGTGCCCGCGGGCTCGCCCAGCGGAAAACCCGCCCGGTAATCTCGCCTGGTAAACGCGACCGGCGGCCGATCGGGTTGTATCGGCCGCCTTTCTGTGTTGGTAGACGTTGGCAACGGATTCTCAGTGCGTCTTTTCGAGGTCGTAAAGCCGAAATCCGCCAGAAGCGTCGATTTCGTAAATGAACGGCCGCTGCGTCACCGCGAACAGTCGCTCCATCTCATCAAGGCACTTAAGTACTCCCACCTTGTCGGATCTCGCTTCTGATTGAAGACGAACATACCGACCGCATGGTCCACCACCGCCTGGCGCTCGCCAGGGCGGGTTTTGATCTTCTTGTCGCGGGCGATAACCAACCACGCTTTGTCTCCCGCCTCGGGGAGCCATTCGACGTCCCGGGCATCGTGCGCGAACAGGTCTTCGAGCCACATCACATCGTGCCGCCGGACTGCCTTGAGGGCGTCCGCCACGCTCCGGGGAATCGAACGGTCGAAGAAGATCACGACGCTCGCTTCACCTCGAACTGGATCGCCGAGTCCACTTCTGCGTGACTGATATTAAAGTCGTAAGCGATCTCTTCCGGGAGATCGCCTGCTCGGACGCGTTCGAGAATCGCTTCGACGTGCCTTTTGTCACGGCCGCAATCCGGTCCGAATCGGCATAGGAGTAGGGGCGGCGAGTCAACAGTTGCGGAGTTGCGGAGTTGCGGTTGTCACGGATTTGCCTCCCATCACCCGGGCTACGTTCGTTGCGGGAGTGTCGAGCAACTATATCGAACGTGGCGGATGCCGTGTCAGCAGCCGGCGTCGGCTGCGGGCTTCTTCGTCATCGCGTCACGCACGGCCACGCCGCCGAAGAGCCCGGCGGCCACGCAGAGCCCGAGCACGCTGCCGCCGGCGGTCATCGCGAGGGCGGGCACTGGGCATGTCCCGGCGATGGCCCAGCCGGCGCCGAAGACGGCCGCGCCCTTCACCGTGTCGCTCGTGATTGGCGCGCGCGTCACCTTCATCGCGCCGCCGAAGGGCGTCCGCCAGCGCTTGCGTTCGAGCCAGAGCAACAGCGGCGCCGCGACTGCCACGGCCGAGCCCATGAGCAGGAAGACGTCCGGCTCGCGCAGGAGGAGCATGTCGTGGATGACGTCGTACTGGCTCAGGCCCGCCGCGGCAACGAGGAACCCGAACACCGCGCCAACCAGGAATCCGGTGCCTTTCACAGGTCACCCCCGGTTGCGAAGTGGACGACGGCCGTGATGGCGATCGCGGTTGCCATGAACGTGCCGGTCGCGGCGAGACTCGCGGGCGAGAGCGAGGCGCTGCCACGCAACCCGTGCCCGGAGGTGCATCCACCCGACCAGCGCGCGCCGAATCCCATCACGAATCCAGCGCCCACGAGCAGCAGAACGAGCGCGGCGAGCGGCAACTGGCGGCCGAGCACGCCGTAGTCGGTGGTAAACGAGATGCCCGGCCCGAGCAGCGCGTAGACCAGCGCGCCGGCGAAGAAGCCGACGAGCAGCCATACGCGCCAGGCGTCGAACTGCAGCCCGCGGGCGAAGCGGATGGTCTCGGAGTAGGCGGTGGTCGCGCCGAGCGGGCGATTTGCCAGGGCATACAGCGCGACCACGCAGAGGCCCATCAGTGGCCCCGCGATGTACCACGCGAGGCGTTCGGGAAGAAGATCCATTGGAGACGGCCACCAAACGGAAGTATTGTTGACCTATTTTGTCATGTTAAGGGCCGCCCCGCCAGCGCGACTGCGCCGGACCTACGCAATCGCCTCGATCGCCTGCCGTTCTTCGCCGAAGGGGTCCGACTCCACGCGTGATTCGGCGTCGAAGATCATCGTCGGGCGCGAATCGGCGGCGTAGGCGGGCCACTCGCCGATGCCCTCGTGCGAAGGGTTGCCCGTCCGCGCGAAGGCGAGCCAGGCCTCCATCATGTTCGCCGAGAGCCCTTCGACGAGCGGCCCAGTGCCGGCGAAGCGGTCCTGCGTCGGCGCGTCAAGGGTGCCGAAGACGAACGGCATTTCGAGCGCGTGGCAGGAGCCGAGGGCACCGCGCCGGGCCGGCGAGACGTGCGTGAACAGGTAGACGAACGAGCCCGGCTGGTGACTCCGCTGGGCCAGCGCGACCCGCATGGCACCGACCCGGAAGCGCAGGTCGGTGTCGATCGCGTCGAGGAGGTCGAGCCCTTCGACCGGCAGGCCCCTCGCCGTGCGCGATGCCCGGTAGGTCTCGACCAGCGCCGCCGCCTGGTCCGCGTGGCCCGCGCCGATCGAGCGCGCGACGGCGGCGACCAGGGCCTCGCCCTCGAGTGGGTCGCGCCGCTGGGTGGCCGCGAAGAGCTTCACCTCGTCGCGATTCGTGCCAATGATGATGGGCACGTTCGAACACGCTCCCGCGCGGATGGCCTCGATGGGACTCGCCGGCAGGGTCGCGTCATCGAGCACGGGGCCGAACGCGAGCGTGCCGCGATGCTTCGCTGCCACCTGCGTCTGCGCCTCGAGAAGCGCGGCGACCGGGAGGGTCAGGAGGTCTTCCGCGCGGTCCGGGGCGAGGCCGGCCTCGGCGAGCAGCGCATCGACGACCGCCCGTGCCGATTCGCGCGAAGAGGCGCGCCCGCTGCCGCTCTGGAGGATGGCACGATGGAAGAGCCCGGCCGCCAGCGGCATCGCCAGCAGGCAGCCGACCGCCGCCGCGCCCGCCGATTCACCGAATATGGTCACATTGTCCGGGTCGCCGCCGAATGCCGCGATGTTGTCGCGTGTCCATTCGAGCGCGGCGATTTGGTCGAGCTGGCCATTGTTCGCGCTCAGCCCGGCCTCCGGGAGATGGTCCGCGAGCGACAGGTAGCCGAGCGCGCCGAGCCGGTAGTTGATGGTCACGACCACGACATCGCCGCGGGTCGCGAGCGGGCCACCGTTATAAAGGGGGTCCGAGCCGGTGCCGTGGGTGAACCCGCCGCCGTGGATCCAGAAGAGCACGGGCCGCCGCGCGCCGTCGGCCGCAGGCGTGAACACGTTGAGATTCAGGCAATCCTCGTCCT
>JBBSKE010000467.1:0-3057 GCA_038256595.1 Tepidiformales bacterium
GCTCGCGCTCATGGAGCTCCCACCGGACTCCAACGCTCGCGAGACCATCGAGGAGATCGAAATGGCGGGCCAGCGTGCCGCCGAACTCGCCCGCCAGATGCTCGCCTACTCCGGCAAGGGCCGCTTCGTCGTCCAGCGCATCGATCTCTCCGGCCTGGTCGAGGAGATGACCCAGCTCCTCCGCGTCTCCATTACCAAGAGTGCGGTGCTGGACTACCACTTCGAACCGGGGCTGCCGAGCGTCGAAGTGGACACGACGCAGCTCCGCCAGGTCGTGATGAACCTCGTGATCAACGCCTCCGACGCAATCGGCGACGACGATGGCAAGATCATCATCACCACCGGCGTCATGCATGCCGACCGCGACTACCTCTCCGAGACCTACCTCCCCCAGGACATCCAGGAGGGCGAATACGTCTTCCTCGAAGTCGAAGACACCGGCAAGGGGATGGACGCCGAGACCCGCGGCCGCGTGTTCGACCCGTTTTTCACGACGAAGTTCACTGGCCGGGGGCTTGGCCTCGCCGCTGCGCTGGGCATCGTGCGCGGCCACCGCGGCGCCATCAAGGTGACCAGCGAGCCCGGCAAGGGCACCACATTCCGCCTCCTCCTCCCTGCCGCCGGGCCAACAGCTGAGTCCTCGGATACGGCTGGGTCGAGCGCGCGTCCTCCCCGAGTCTGGCGCGCAAACGGCACCGTCCTCCTCGCGGACGACGAGACGTCGGTGCGCAATGTCACTGCCCGGGCCCTGGAGACATTCGGTTTCAAGACGATCCGCGCTGTCGATGGCCAGGATGCTGTCGAGCTATTTATCAGGCATCGCGCCGAGATTACCTGTGTGCTTATGGACCTCACGATGCCACGCATGAACGGCGAAGAGGCGCTCGCCGCTCTCCTCGCAATCGATCCGTACGTCCGCGTCGTGCTGATGAGTGGCTTCGCCGAGCAAGAGGCCATGGCGCGCTTCACCGGGAAAGGTCTCGCCGGATTCATCCAGAAGCCGTACGAATTCGAACGCCTGCGCGAGACCCTGCGCGCCGTCCTCGAAGCGGCGCCGCCTTCAACTGCGGGCTACCGGCGAGCATCCAGCGCCTGAGTGCCACCCGCCCATTCCTTGCAAGCGCGCCACCGTATACTCACTGCATGACCGAAGACCGGCTCATCTCCCCGACCACCCTACCCGATGAGGATGCCGACGAACGCTCCCTGCGCCCCCGCGTGCTCGGCGATTTCCCGGGGCAGGACCGCGTCAAGGAGAACCTCGGCATCGCCATCCAGGCTGCGAAGTTGCGTGGCGAAGCGCTCGACCACCAGCTGTTCTACGGCCCGCCCGGCCTCGGCAAGACGACGCTCGGAAATATCGTCGCTTCCGAGATGGACGTCGCGATTCGCACGACCAGCGGCCCCGCAATCGAACGGCCCGGCGACCTCGCGGCCATCCTCACGAACCTTCGGCCCCACGACGTGCTGTTTATCGACGAAATCCACCGCCTCTCGCGTACGGTCGAGGAGATTCTCTACCCGGCGATGGAGGACTTCGCCCTCGACCTCGTCATCGGCAAAGGCCCGGGAGCGCGCTCGGTTCGCCTCCAGATGCCACATTTCACGCTCATCGGCGCCACCACCCGCTACTCGATGGTCAGTGCGCCCCTTCGTGACCGCTTCGGCTCGGTCTACCGGCTCGACTTCTATGGTGCACCGACACTCGCCGCGATTATCCGCCGCTCGTCTGCGATTCTCGGCGTTGCGCTGCCCGAAGATGCTGCCTTCGAGGTCGCCCGCCGCTCGCGGGGGACGCCACGCATCGCCAACCGGCTGCTCAAGCGGGTGCGCGACTTCGCCGAGGTCCGAACCGGTGGCGAAGTGACCCTGGAGGCGACGCGGCAGGCCCTCGACCTCCTCGAAGTCGACCAGCTCGGCCTGGACGAGACGGACCGCGCGGTGCTCAAGAGCGTCATCGAGCGATTCGGCGGCGGCCCGGTCGGGCTCGAAACCATCGCCGCCTCGATCAGCGAAGAAGCGGACACGATCATGGACGTCTACGAGCCGTTCCTCATCCAGTGCGGCTTCCTCATGCGCACACCCCGCGGCCGCGTCGCCACTCCCGCCGCCTACCGCCACCTCGGCATTCCGCTGCCCGAACCGCCAGCCATGCCCGCCACCGGCCAACCGACCCTCTGGGAAGAGATCGAAGACGCCTGAGAAGAGAACCACCGCTCCAGAACCCCTACTGGAAAGGAGGGATCGAGGTGATTTGCCCACCAATTATCCTGCCCGCAGGCCCACGAGATCGGGTCCTGGTGGATGCGGCGCTCGGATGCTGTGGCGCGCAAGGTTGGGCGAGCCTGCGGCAGAGGATTCGGTGTCAGGTCGCGACGCCCCCTTGCTTCCGAGCGGGGTTCGGATTTTCGTTCCCGTTTCGAACAGTCGCGGCGAATGAGGAGATCTTCGCCTCGGCTTAGAACCCGTTCGTGCCGTCCACGAAGCGCATGGCATCAAGCAGCACGCCCGATTGCGCCATCTCCCAGTGCAGATGCGGCGCGGTCGAGAGGCCCGTCGTGCCGCTGAGGCCGACCTCGTCGCCGGTCGCTACCAGTTCGCCCTCGGCCACCGTGAGGCTGTCCAGGTGGGCGTACGCGCTGTACAAACCGCCACCGTGATCGACCACCACGACGTTGCCGCGGACAGTCATCTGCCGGGCGAGCACGACGATGCCCGAATTCGTCGCCAGGACAGGCGTCCCCAGGTTGGCGCCGAAGTCCGTCCCCGTGTGGTGGCCGGTGAAGGGGCCGCCGTTGATCGAGCGTTGCTCGCCGAAGCGGCCGGTCACCACCGCGTCCACGGGAGTGAGCCAGGGGCCGTCCCAGAGCTTGTCATGGGTGACTTTCGAATAGATGTCGCGCAGCAGGGCCAGTTCCTGCTCGCTCGTCGCGGGGTCGAGCAGCGTGGACACCTGGGACGGCGTGAATTCGAGTGAATCGCGTGTCCATGGCGTTGCGACGACTTCGAACGACTCCGCAACCGTGCCCGTGCTCCCGTTTGTCGTCACGAAATCGA
>JBBSKE010000468.1:0-3053 GCA_038256595.1 Tepidiformales bacterium
ATCCCCATCTCGTCACGCAGCTTTCGCAACATGTACATGCCCGCAAAGCCTGCGCCGATGACCACTGCATCGCAGTCCGGAAGGTTCGAATCACCCATTGTAGGTCTCCTTTTTATTTTGTGCCCGAGTTGTCCAAACAAATGGCCACCCTACGTTTGCGGCAGTTCGCCGATCCTACTGAACATAAGAGCGACGAGCCGATTTCCGTCACTGGCGCGCGCCGATGTCCGGGCACGACGTGCAGCCGGTCGGAGGGGAAAGTGACCGGCTGCCGCGTCTGCGTCCGGTTCAGGCGGGCCGGAACTTCGGGATTGGCGTCCCGTTACCGGCATCCTTGAAGAGCACCTGAAGTGGCATTCCCACTTTCAGGTCCTCGTTGGCACACTCGATGACGTTGCAGGTCATCCGCGGGCCTTCTGGCAGCTGGATGACGCTGACGTTGTAGGGCGTGTCATTTTCGAAGCCCGGGATCTTCTGGTGGACAATCCCGAACGTGAACAACGTTCCTTTGCCGGATGCCTCGGCCCAGTCTAGCTTCTCTCCGAGACACTGGCTGCAGAATTTCGCATCCGGCTGCAGATAGGCCTGGCAGTCTTCGCACTGCTTCAACATCAGGACGCCCTTCGCTGCTGCTTCGAAATACGCCTTCGACTCCTCGTCGGGCAAGGGCATCGGCTTGGGCGTGCTGCTCGTCGCGGTTGCACTCATGAATTCGCTCCCTTCGCGTTCGACATCAATTGACGGACCGGTGCGGGCTCAAGACGAGCGTCGCGTGATAGTCGAGGATGCCGCCCTGCATGCTCACGAGGACCACGTCGTGCTTCGGCACCTGGCGTTCGCCACCATCTCCACGCGCCTGGATGACGCCCTCAGACAGCGGCGTCATGCCCCACATGTAGTACCCGGAGAGTTCGCCGCCGCCGGTGTTCGTCGGCATAGAACCGCCCGGTTCGAGCCGTCCACCGGTCACGAAGTCGCCGCCCTCGCCCTTCTTGCAGAAGCCGTAGTCCTCAAGCGTGACCAGCGTCGTGTAGGTGTAGCAGTCGTACAGTTCGCAAACGTCGACATCTTCGACAGTGATTCCGGCCATGTTGAAGGCAGTGGTCTTTGCGATCTGGGCGCCGGTGTTGACCTCGTTTTCAACGTCGTCGCGGCGGGGATTCCCGGGGTGGCCCTGGCCCATGCCGATGATGTACGCGGGCTTCGAGGTAATGTCGGCGGCCCGGTCGGCGCTGGTGACGATGACGGCAATGGCGCCGTTGTTCACCATCGTGCAGTCGAGCAGGTGGAACGGCTCGCAAATCCACCGCGAGTTGTGGTAGTCCTCGAGCGTGATCTCGTCGCGCTTGATCGCCCGGGGATTCATCGCTGCCCACTTCCGGTTCGAAACCGCAATGGCGCCAAGCTGGTCATTGGTCGTCCCGTAGAGCGCCATGTGCCGCCGCGCCGCGAGCGCATAGGCCGTGTTCGCGCCTGCGAAGCCATAGGCCGCACCGGACGTGATGGCGGAAAGCCCCACGGTCCCTCCGCGAGGGCGGGCGTAGGCAGCGCCTGCCGATTGACCGGCCATCAGCGGAGCGTCCGCGAAGACACAGGCGACGGTCGTCGCCATCCCGGCCTGGATCGCCATCGCCGCGTAGTGGACCATCTGGCCGGCGGTCGAGCCGGCCGCGTTCATGTGGTTCATCAGCTTGAGGTTGCGGAGACCCATCTGGGTCTGAAGCCCGAGCTGGTTCCAGGCCGTGCCAGTCGAACCGGCGTTCACCAGCAGCCCGTCGAGGTCTGATTTCTGAAGCCCGGCGTCTTCGAGGGCGAGCTTAATCGCCCGCGCGGCCAGCGTGGGGTTGTCGCCGATGGGCGAGCGGGTCATCTCGGTGATGCCGAGTCCGACGATTGCTCCCTGTGCGGTCATCGTGCCGTCCTTTCCTTATATACCAACACTTTAGCGGCCCTTCCACTGCGGCTCGCGCTTCTCGGCGAAGGCACGCGGCCCTTCGAGACGATCTTCCGAGTCCATCAGGGTCGCCGCCGCCGGGAATCGCGTCTTCATCGCCTCTTCGAGACCCATATCGAGGCCCTTCATCGACGATTCCTTCGAAGCACGAATCGAGAGCGGCGAGCAGGCCATGATGTCGTTCGCCCAGCGCTCCGCGGTGGCGATGAGCTGGTCGGCCGGCACGACTTCGTTGACGAGGCCCCAGTCGAGCGCGGTCTTCGCGTCGATGGGCTTGCCGGTGAGAATCATGCCCATGGCGCGCTTGAGTGGGATCTGCCGCGGCAGGCGATGGACGCCGCCCGCGCCGGCGATGAGGCCGACCTTCGGCTCCGGGAGCCCGAACTGGGCATGCTCCGCAGCGATGACGATGTCTGAGGCGAGTGCCATCTCGCAGCCGCCACCCATCGCCCAGCCGTTGACCGCGGCGATCAGCGGCTTGTTCAGGTTCCAGCGCGCGGTGTTGCCGCCGAAGCCGCCGGTGTCCTTCGCGGGGGCTGCTGAGGCGGCGGCACCGTTCCCACGCCCCGCCGCTGCCGTCGCCTTGAGGTCGTTCCCGGCGGAGAACGCCCGACTGCCAGCGCCGGTCAGGATCGCGACCCAGATCTCCGGGTCCGCGGCGACGTCGTCGTAAATCTCGCCGAGCTCGGCGTGGCAGGCGGCATGAAGCGCGTTCATCACCTCTGGCCGGTTCAGCGTGATATAGGCGATCCGCCCCTTCTTTTCATACTTCACATATTCGTATGACAACTGCTTCTCCATCCTCTCAGAAAATCGGACCCAAGTCCTTGGGAGTCTCTCGAGGTCCAGTGGTCAAGTCAGTCCGCCAGCCGCCTGTATCGCACTGATCTCTTTTTCAGTCAGGTCAAGGACGTCCTTGAAGACGAACGCATTATCGGCTCCTACGGGCCTGGGAGACGCGTAGATGTGCGGGGGACTTGCCGAGAGGAGCCAAGGAGTAGCGGTGAAAACCTGGCCCGCAGTCACGCCCTCAACATCGACGATTGCGTGCTCCCTGCGGAACGCGAGCTGCTGGTCAGTGAACGTTTGGAGCGGCGCG
>JBBSKE010000469.1:0-3034 GCA_038256595.1 Tepidiformales bacterium
CACTCTCAAAACCATTCGAGGAGAACGAAAACCATGATTGAAGTCAACGATGTCACCAGGCGATACGGCGAAACCGTCGCGGTCGACCACCTCTCGTTCGCGGTGAAGCCCGGCATTGTCACCGGCTTCCTCGGCCCGAACGGGGCAGGAAAGACGACGACGATGCGGATGATTCTCGGGCTGGATGCCCCGACCAGCGGCGTGGTCACGGTCAACGGCCGGCCCTACCGGCACATCGGCGCACCCATGCACCAGGTCGGCGCGCTGCTCGAGGCGAAGGCGGCGAACGGCGGCCACACGGCGGAGCAGCACCTCCGCTGGATCGCCCGGGCCGGCGGCATCCCTGAGCGGCGCATCGGCGAAGTGCTCGGGCTCGTCGGGCTCTCAGAAGTGGCCGGGAAGCGCGTCGGCGGCTTCTCGCTGGGGATGTACCAGCGCCTGGGCATCGCCGCGGCGCTCCTCGGCGACCCGCAAATCCTCATCTTCGACGAGCCGGTCAACGGCCTCGACCCGGAAGGCATCCGCTGGATTCGTGGCCTCCTCCAGGACCTCGCCGCCGAGGGGCGCACGATCTTCCTCTCGAGCCACCTCATGAGCGAGATGGAAGAGACCGCCGACCACGTCATCGTCATCGGCCGCGGCCGCCTGATCGCGGATACGAGCATCGCCGAATTCACGGCGCACAGCCAGGCGAGCCACGTGCGGGTCGTCTCGCCACAGGCCGCCAGCCTTGCGCCGCTGCTCGAAAAGGCCGGCGCGACGGTCACCCTCGCCGACGGCGCGCTCGTGGTCACCGGCCTCGAAGCGACGATTATCGGCAGCATCGCCGCCGCGAATCGCTTCGATGTCCACGAACTCGCGACTCGCCGGGCGAGCCTGGAAGCGGCCTTCATGGAGCTGACCCAGGGCAGCCAGAAATACCAGGGCAGCCGCGCCTGACCCGGCGCCCGGCATCCTTCCACACACGCATCAGCGAACGAATTGGAGATTAGTCATGACCACCGCAACGATGTCCCCGGCAACACTCACCGCAACCACCACGGCCCGCCCGGCCAGCTTCTGGAACACGCTCAAGTCTGAGTGGTCTAAGCTCGCGACGCTGCGCTCGACCCACCTCATGCTCGGCCTCGGCTACCTCCTCTCGCTCGCGACGACGACGCTGGTCGTGGTCGCGGTGGGGAGCACGCAGACCGAATGGCCGGACAACCTCGACCCCATCACCATCTCGATGATTGGCACGATTTTCGCGGGCATCGTCTACACGGCGTTCGGCGTGCTCGCGGTCAGCCGCGAATACACGAACGGCACCATCCGGACCACGCTCATCGCGACACCGTCTCGCGGCCGGGTGTTCTTCGCCAAACTGCTGCTCGTCGGCGGTATCGTATTGTTCTTCGGCCTGCTCACGACGCTCTCGATGTTCTTCGCCGGCCAGGCGGTGCTCGGCGCCTACGGGATGCCGACCGCGACCCTCTCCGACCCCGACGCCCAGCGGATGGTCTTCGGACTCGGTGCCGCGATGCCCTTCTTCCCGGTCCTCGGTTTCGCCTTCGGCATCCTGACGCGCAGCTCGGCCGCGGCGAACACCATGGCCCTCGGGCTACTCTGGCTCCCGCAGACCTTCGGCGCCTTCGTCCCGGAATGGTTCGGCAAGAACATCCTCAGCCTCTTCCCGCAGTCGGCGATGGACAGCCTGACGGCGGGGCACCTGCAGGACTCGCCGATCTACTCCGACCCGGCGAAGGCAGCCGTCATCGTCGCGGTGTGGCTGGCGGCCATCCTCGGCGCGGCCTACCTCGCCTTCCAGCAGCGGGATGCCTGAGGCGGTATCAAAGCCACTGGCACATTCGAAAAAGGCGACCCTGCAGCAGGGTCGCCTTTTTTGGTTCGTCGTGCCCGGCAGACGCCAACGCGAGAGTGGGCCTGCGGGCGGACGGTTGGTGGCGAATCACTCGTCCCCGGGCTGGCGCGCCGGGGCTCTGTTGTTCGATGCAACGTTCGGGGAGAGGTGGGCATGCGGGCGGACGATCATTCGCATTGGCTAATCCTCGACGGTGAAGACGAACCAAATCCGAAAGATCCAATCCGTTGGGTGCCACTCCTCGGCAAGAGCCAGGCGCTGAATTTGTATGGCCTCGTCGACAGAATCTAGGAGGCCATACTGATACCAGGCACATCCGAAGGATATTCTTGGAGTATCGAGTATCGTGGAGCGTCGGTGACAATATCGACGCCGATGTACGTGCATGGCGCATCGGTTCGAAGGGTGACACCGAGGTCAACCGTTTGCACGAATAGAATGTCGTAGTCGGGATTGAACTCCTGGCCATACATACGTCTCGCGACCCGTGCAGATTCGAGATCAGCTGCGAAGTGCTCTCCATCTATGAGCGAGTCAATCGCATCCAGGAAGGGCACATGAAATCGTCTCCGTCCCCATGGAAGATGGGTCCACGACCAGATCCGCGATAGCGCAACGCTGATAGACGATCGACGATGGCGAAACCGGTTGTCACGAAATTGTCCCCGACACGGATCCCACCGGTCCGGCGCTGTCGATAATTGCGTCCTGCAGCTGTTCGAGGAAAGCTACGGGAGTCATGAGCCGAAACGCAGCGGTTTCGCCCGGAAGTTCAATCTCAATGCCACCAACCGAGAGCGGACTTCGCGGGTCCCACGTTTCTTTCAACTTCGCACTCAAGATTTCCCCGAGCTCCAGCGATATTCGCACCTGGTCGGCGAAGCCATCGGTGCCCTGGACCGGAAGACGAGACGGAGGTTCGTCAGGATTAGTCTGCCCTTAAGCGCCGCGAATCTTCCGACCCACGACCCGTAAGCCTCAGCGAGCAATACCTCTCCCTCGGCGAGATCCTCGCCGAGCCGGTACGCCCAGATATTCAGCTGGCCCATGCGGTTGCCGAAGGAACTCATCGGTGCCGTCTCCCAGACGCCGATGCTACTCCGCGGGTTCGAACTTCAACAGGGTCGTCTCCGTGCCGGGGACGTCGAAGAAGACCGGGCGGACGCGCATACC
>JBBSKE010000470.1:0-3020 GCA_038256595.1 Tepidiformales bacterium
CTCGTCAGCCGCCGCCGAAAGGGGTTCGATGAGGCGTTCCAGCTCATCCGCGAGTTTCGGCAGGTCGTCTCGGGGGACTTCGGCATACGCGGTCCAGGCATCTACCAAATCGGCGGTGTCCATTCCGACTTCAGCGGCACGCTCGAGGATGGCCGGCGGATCCACGAGCAGCTGCGCCGTGCGGTCGAGCACCATCCGCTCTTCGCGCTCCAGGGTGCGGACCTGTCCAGCGGAAGCCTCCAGCTGCGAGGCCTTCGCCGCGGCATCCGCGCGCCAGGCGTGGTCGATCGCGGCTTCGCGCCCGCACACCGGGCAATCGCCGTCGCCGTGCGCGTCATGGAAAGCCAATGCCTGACGGAGTAAGCCGGCGGTCAGACTCGCCTCTCCGGCCAAGGTGCCTGCGAGCGCCGCTCGACGCGCAACCACGTCGACGATTCGTTCTGTCAGCCCCAGTGTTTCCTCAACGGTTGGAGTGCTGAGATTCGCGAGTGAGCGGAGGATGCCCGTCTCGCCGGCACTGCCGTCATCGGGCTGCGAGAGCACATCCGCCGTGGTGAGGAGATCCCACGTGCGCCCCTTCAATGCCGAATGGACACGAGCGGCGCGGTCATCGGCGAGGGTGGACATGCGCTCGAGGAGGGGAGCCAGCCGGTTCTTTGCCACGGTCAGCGCCTTGCTTCGAGGTAGACGTGCCTCCTTGAGGAGCTGCTGCGCGACATCAAGCTCACCGAGTCCAAGGATGCTGGAGAGGCGGTCATGGAGGGCGGTTGGGCCCGCGTCGAACATCGAGCCCAGCTCGCTATAGCTGAGGAAGGGCCGATACGTCTCCAGGGCGGCGCCCCAGCCAAGCTCCGCCACGGATGTGCCTCGGACTTCGCTATGTTCCAGCGGCGCGCCGTCGGCCCACTGGCGCACGAGCTTCGTGGTCCCCGGCTGCCCTTCAATAGCGAACTCGCCGGCCACGGTGGTCGGCGAGGGCTGGTGGAGGTTGCGCCACCCCTGCCGCCAGACGCTTGACCGCTCCCGCCAGCGCCAATTCGAAGCCGTGAGCAGGATCTCGAGCCCTTCGGCAAACGAGCTCTTCCCGGACCCGTTGCGACCGATGACAAGGGTCAGGCCCGGGCCTGGCTGCACTTCCAGCGTTCTCGCCGGCCCGATCCCTCGGAAGCCTTCCACGGTGATGCTTCGCAGGTAAGCCCCGAGCGGTTCGCCCTCGACGGCGGCCGCAGCGGTCGAATCCCTTGCTTCATGAGCAGCACCGCCGAGCACCGTGTCGAGTGCCTCAGGCCCCTCGCAGGCGGCCAGCACGAGCATCGCCCAGTCGTGGTCGCCGGCGTCATCGGCATCTAGACGAGCCTCAACGATACGAAGCAGTGCTGAATCCACGGTCCCCTCCTGCCTAAGGCCAGTACTCCGACGAGCGCAAGCCGAACGGTATCTGGTTGGTCATACCAACGTCATCGGGTCCTGCACGACCGGCGCATTCCAGGGACCAGGCGCAGCATCGAGCACATCGTCGTCGGACCCGGCGGTGTTTCTCGTGGTCGAGACCAAGCGGATGCACGCCAAGCTTCGCGTCCGCGGGATCGCGTACGATCAGCGCTGGAGGGAAGCGCTCATTGGATCTCGTTGATGTCGCGGCTGTGGGCAGCCTGTCGTCGCGCAAACTGCCATCCGGCGCGTCGTCGAGGACAGTCGCCCGAACCGTCCTGGACATCGCGAGCCAGTCAACCGCGACGGGCCGGGCTCAGTGACGATCCTCGGATACCTTCACCCGCGCCACCGCTCCGGGCCTAGCCCTGGGCAGAACGTCCAGGACCCCAGGAACGTATGGCAGGACGTCCTCGAGCCGGTTGCTCCGAGCTCCACTGATCTGGATGATGGCGATGGCCTGCCCCCGCGAGGCGCGAGCCATCACCGCGATCGCCTGCTCCCGGCTAACGTTGGGGAAGTGTTCCAGAAACCGATCAAGCGAGTCACCGGCTTCGAGGTAGTCGAAGAGCGTTCTTACGAGCACGCGCGTGTTCGCGAAGACGGGCGCGCCCCCCAGCACGCGTTCGTTTCGACTGACCATCTCAATGGCGCGCATCGCTTCACCTCCAGCGCAATCGCCAGGTCCGGGTTGGCTTGGGGTCATCATCGCACGCATCTACTCGGAGCGAAACAATGACCAGCGCCGCCCGCCGTGATATCGACTTCAGCCCCGCCGAATGGCTGACGGCTGCCAGGCGACACCTGGAAGCCACGCAGGTCTACGCAGCAGCTCGTCGAGCAGGCGAGATCGGCACCACCGAATCAACGCATCGAGCTTCGCGACCTGATAGCGGCGCATGGCCCCGCCGCTGTCGATGCGATGGTGGAGTGGCTGGCGGATCGACAGCCGTTCGAATCGCGCCGCGGGACAACCGATTGACCCATCGGTCCCTGGCTGGATGATGCGCACGAATCGGGACTTTGCCGATTGGTTGTGGAGCGAAGTCGGAGCAGGTCGCCTGCGCCAGGGCTGGGGCTACCAGCCGAAGCAGGAACTGCCTCTTCTGCGGTATCGGCGCGATCATGGTCAGCCTCTCGACGTTGATGATGAGAATGCATGGCCGAATCGGCGCATGCTTTCCGACGAGCCCGATGGCATGCATATCGGCGATCTCGTCCTGACGGCCCACCTTCCGCGCGAGTGGCGTTGGTCACTCGTTCGCACTACCGGGCCGTATCGGTACAACATCGATGCGACTCACGGGGACTATGGTCATATCCTTCCGGTCGAGATCGTGATGGCTGACCTCGGTGATGACGATGTAACGGATGAGGTACGGCGAATGCGGACTTACCCCGGGCGATTGAGGCGCCTTTCTCGGCAGGCCTTCGATGACCTTGCGGGCCTAATCAATGCGGAGGCGCAAAGTTGAGCGACGACGCCCCACGTTCCTGGACCTTGAGGGAACTGCATGACGAGCTGCGCCGCTTCGAAGCTGAGCTGAAGGCGGCGGGCCTTCGCCCGAATTCGGTCCACACCTACGTAA
>JBBSKE010000471.1:0-3001 GCA_038256595.1 Tepidiformales bacterium
GCCAATCTCACCCCCGGGGGTACCCGCAGACTGGCTGCGCATGACAGCGATCCAACTCGCGAATCAGAAGGAATGGTCCAGGTTCCCTCAGATCCGCGAATGGCAGGCAAAGAGCCGGCTCGACGCCTTCGCGGGGCGTATACAACAACTCAACGGGACCGACCCGGAGGCGGCATTACATCTTGGCCGGTATCGAATCAACGTCGCGAAAGCAGCCAAGAACTTGCCTCAGCTCCTCGCTCGTTGATTCGACCGACCGGAAGAACGACTCACAGCGCGTGAGCTACACCAGCCGTAGATAGCGGCGCTTGCCGACCTGGACGATAGTGCCGGTCGCTGCCACTTCGGTGAGCGAGACTGCGGCTCCATCGACCGAGACGGCGTTCTGTTCGAAGAGGCGGCGGGCTTCGCGGCGGCTGGGTGCGGCCCCGGCGCGAAGGAGCACGTCGACGAGCGGTTCGCCGGCGGTGATCGCGACTTCCGGGATGTCGTCGGGCACTTCCTTGCGCTGAACTGTGCGTTCGAACTCGGCCTGGGCGGCTTCGGCTTCGGATTCGCCCCAGAATTCGGAGACGATGGTGCGCGCGAGCAGCTTTTTCGCGCTCATGGGGTCGCGGGAGCCGTCGGCGAGGCCAGCTACGATGGCGGCGACTTCGGGGCGCGGGACATTCGTCGCGAGGGTGAAGAAGTTGCCCATAACCTCGTCCGGGATAGACATCGCCTTGCCGAACTGCTCGCTGGGCGAGTCGCCGACGCCGATGTGGTTGCCTTTCGACTTCGACATCCGCTCCTTGCCATCGAGCCCGACGAGGATCGGCAGGGTCACTGGCACGTGCGGCTTCTGGCCCGAATCCTCCTGGATCTTGCGCCCGGCCATCAGGTTGAAGAGCTGCTCGGTGCCGCCCACCTGGACGTCGCATTCGAGCGCGAAGGCGTCGTAGCCCTGCATGAGCGCGTAGAGGAACTCGTGCAGGTAGACCGCGTCGCTGTCGTCGAAGCGCTTGCGGAAGTTGTCGCGGCGAAGCATTTCGGCCACGGTGAACTTCGACATGAGCGAAATGATGTCCGGGAACGAGAGCGCGCCGAGCCATTCGGAGTTGTGACGCACCTCGGTTTTCGTCGAGTCGAGGATGCGGGCGGCCTGCTCGAAGTAGGTCTCCTCGTTGCGCTTGATGTCCTCGCTCGTGAGCATCGGGCGGAGCTTGTTCTTGTCGCTGGGGTCGCCGATAAGGGCGGTGTAATCGCCGATGAGGAAGATGGCGTGGTGGCCGAATTCCTGGAACTGGCGCAACTTCCGCAGCGGTACGGTGTGGCCGAGGGTCAGCGAGGTCGCTGTCGGGTCGATGCCGAGGTAGACGCGGAGTGGGCGGTCGAGTTCGAGCAGCCGCTTGAGTTCGCCGCCGAACTGCTTGCGCAGCCCCTCGTCGCCGTATTCGACGCCGGACATGAGCGTTTCGAGTTGCTCGGCGACGGGGGCCATGGTGCGCGGTGTCGCTGCGCCCGCCGGGTTCGATGATGTGGTTTCAGACATGGATGGAGGCTCCTACGCGATGGTCGGGATGAGTGGGCGCGGAGTTCGGGGGCGGCGATTCGCCCCTACACGTAGGAGCGCACCAGCAGGCAGCGGGTCACGAGAGGAGCTCCCGGGCGATCGCGGCATCGGCGCCAATCTGGGCGACGAGGGCATCGACGCTGTCGAATTTCACCTCGCCACGGATGCGGGCGACGATTTCGAGTTCGAGGCGCTCGCCGTAAATGTCGCCTTCGAAGTCGAGCAGGTAGGTCTCGATAGAGACGTGCCCGGCGTCGAAGGTCGGACGGCGGCCGATGTTGGTTGCGCCCATGAGCACCCGGTCGCCGATGTGCGCGCGAGTCGCGTAGACGCCCAGCGCCGGAAGTGCGCGATCGGCGGCGACGGAAATGTTCGCGGTTGGGAAGCCGATCGTGCGGCCGCGCTCGAAGCCGTGGATCACCGGCCCGGCGATCCGGTGGGAGCGGCCAAGGAGGGCGGTGACGCGCTCCATGTCGCCCTCGGCCAGCGCTTTTCGCACGGCCGTGGAGCTGTAGCGCTCGTGGTCGTGCATCAGTGGTTCGATCTGGACGACTTCGAAGCCGAGCTCCTTACCAAGCGCGCGCATGCGGTCGGGGGTGTCTTTTGGTGCGCCCCGGCCGAAGGCGGCATCCGGCCCGAGGACGAGCAGGCGCATCTTCAGAGTCTCATGGAAGGCGTGCCCGAGTTCTTCCGCTTCGACTTCGGAGAGTTCGGAGGTGAAGGTCAGCGGGATGACCCATTCGGCGCCTGCCGCCTGCATGAGCGCTAGCCGCTCTTCGAGGCCGGTGAGGTAGCTCGGCGTGAGGTCCGGGCGAAGCACAGTAATCGGGTGCGGGTGGAGCGTGACCACCCCGGGGGAGAGTGACCGCGCGCGCGCTTCTTCGCCCAGCCGCCGGAGGAGCGCCTGGTGCCCGAGGTGGACGCCATCGAGCACGCCAATGGTCACCGCGGTTTCGTTCCACGGCGCCCCGGACTTGAGCTGCGATTGCGTGAAGGAAGGCAGAGTCATCGTATTTGATTATGGCCGGTCCGGTGATTCTGTTCGACCCTCGCCCGGATTCGACCCTCAGGAGCACAGGACGTAGCATTCGACGCTATACCTTCCGTTTGCGTCAACGTTAGGAGTGAGCGTGTTTCGAGCCCTGCGCTATCGCGATTACCGGCTGCTCTGGTTCGGCCAGACCGGCCATTCGCTCTCCCTCTGGATGGACCAGGTGGCGCGCGCGGTGCTCATTCTCAAGCTCACGGATTCGGCGATTGCGCTCTCGCTGGTGATTGCGACGCGGCTCGCGCCGATCCTGCTGCTGGGAATCGTCGGCGGCGTCGTGGCGGACCGCTACGACCGGAAGCGCATCCTGATGTGGACCCAGATCGTCTCATTCAGCACGCACGTATTTATCGGCGTGATGGCGATCACCGGGATGATCGAAATCTGGCACGTGTTCGTGA
>JBBSKE010000472.1:0-2993 GCA_038256595.1 Tepidiformales bacterium
GAGGCGATCGGTCATCTCGGTGAAGTCGTCCGCGGTGAGCAGGTTGGTTGCGCCGATGCCGGAGTCAACCAGGCCGCCGCCGTTCACGAGGGCGCGCTTGCGGAAGACATCTTCGTGGCGGCCTTCATCCATCACCTGGGAGCCGAGGAAGAGCTGGACTTCGAACTGGTCCGGGTGAACCAGGGCCATATTGCGGCCAGGGAGGTCGCCAGCGATGAATTCGACCTGGGTGAGGAACGTGCAGAGCGTGCACATCGCCATTTCAAGGTCGTACGGGAGTTCCTTGATCTCGTGCCAGGGGATGTCCTTGGCGGAGGACCACTGGCGCTGCATGGCCTCTTCGTAGAGCAGGCGGGCGGAATCGCTCCAGACGTCTGCCTTGGTGCGATAGAGGCGGCCGTGGCGAGGAGAGCGCGCATCCGGGGTGGCGCCGCGCATCATCATCGTCGAAGGGCCGGTGCCCATGGGAACATCGCCATAGGTCATGATGTTCAGGTCGTCGAGGGTGAGCCCTCGCTTGCCGGGAGTCGCCTTTGCGCCCCAGGCGTCGTCAAGGTTCAGCCAGGACAGGTCGAGACCTGGCTCCGCGGTTGCAACAGACACGAATTCCACCTCCGGAAGTAGCAGGGGCCGGTATTGCCCCGATTCTCGGGCTCTCCGTGCCTGCACGCCGTCGTGGCGTCTGCGCCGAGAGAGGGCCTCGTTGGGGGACGCGAGCATCCCAGGCCATCTCTGCAACGCCTGCGTAGCGGAGAACTTTCGAGGAAAACAATAGCGCGTCTATCGATGAAATGCAAAGAATTAGTACGAAGGATGTTCGCTTCTTCACGTTCGCAACCGGCACTCCACGGCTATCGCTCACTCGCGAGCGCAGCGAACGGATGACCCGTCCCCGCTTTCGCGGCCGTCAGCCGCGGAATAGCGCAGCGACCTCTTCGTCGAACCGTGGCCGATCCAGGAAATGGAGACGCGGAGATTCAACGGGCAGCCGGAGGCCCTCATTGACGGCCCCACCCGCCACGACAATCCGGCCCTCGAATCGCGGGTCCAGGAGGAAGGTGTCGACCGTGAGTTGCAGCGCCGCCGCCTGCGTGAACAGCGCCACTGAGAGTCCAACGACGAGGTGGTTGCCGACGAGGGCATGTTCGAGCAGGGCCTCCGGAAGTGTGTCGTGCAGCAGGACGTGCGACCGGATGCCAAGGCTCATGAGCCCGAGGCTGGCGAAGCGTGGGCCCAGCGTATGCTTGCTCCCCTGGACGCTCGCCAGCAGGACGCTCCCGTCCTCACCCGGCTGGAGGTCCTGGTCGGGTGATGCGAGCCCGGCCTGCTGCGCGACCAGGGTGGCGAGGTATTCGCACGAACGCGTGAAACGATGCTCGTCCTCGAAGGTGAGGGTGTTGTTCGCCCACATCTCCCCGACCTTTGCCAGGGCCGGCGCGGCAAACCCGAAAAGCAGGTCGATCGGCCGAACACCCGCCTGGATGCCACGCTCAGCGAGATCCTTGATCCTGTCAGGATCGCCGTCCCGGCCCGCTTTCCAGAACTTGCGATGCAGGCCGGCCAACGTTTGAATGCGCTCCGATTCTTCTTCAGTCCATTCAAGGCCCGACTTGCTGCAGGTCGCACACATGCCGTGGGTAAGCGTCATCTTCGAATATGGAGGCGCTTCACCCTGGAAGGTCTGACAGTAGGCGCACCAGACGATCACGCCCGGTCCTCCGGGCGCAGACTGCGGAGCTCGGAAGAGAGCTCTGCGATCGCTTCCCGCCACGCGTTTCCCGGTGGTCCGGCGTCTCGAATCCAGTTGTGGAGGGCCGCGAACGCGCCGCGGGCGCCAAGCAGTTCGTCGGCACGTGCTGAAGCAAATAGGTGAACGATCTGGCCAAAGCGTCTATCGATCTGGCGTAGCCGACCTTCAAACGTGCGTTCAAGGCGGGAGAGCGTCGCGGCGGAGACCACCGACTCCCGATCCGCGACAAGCCTGGCAACAGTCCGGCGCAACTTCGCGGCATCAACCTGGCGGCCGGGAAGTTGCGTATCGAGGTCCGTTGCTAGCTCGGCCAGCTGGAACTCAAGCACACATCCGGGAATGCCTCGCATCGAGAGAACCGGGAGCAACCACGCGATGCTCTTGCTAATCACTAGTTCGTCCCTGGAAGCGAGCGTGAGCAACCAGCAACTATCGCTGTTCGAAAAGCGGCGCCCCCGCTCTCCGTAGCGCAGTCCGAGGTAGGGGAACTGCTCGAAGGCGCGGGCACTGGCACGAATGGCCAGGGCGATTTCGACCGGGTCTGTGGGCATGGCATGGTCACCGGCTTCGGGGTTCACCGCAGTGACCTGCGCACTCAGGTCTGCCGGATCGAATGGAAAAAGCTCGAGCAGGAAGTTCGAGAGGCTCATTCGAGCAGCTTCGGCGCCCCGCTCGACCGCACTTGCGGCCGCCGGGTCGTTCGCCGAGCCAGGGAACGCCGCGTGGAGCTGCTGGTCCGTCGATGCACGCGGCGAGAGATAGGCTAGCCGCCCGGGTGCGATGCCGAGCGCCGCAGCGAAATCTGTGTCGAATCGGGCCGCTTCAGCCTGCAGGTCGTTCATGGTTCGAAGAAAGCCTAGCAACGCTGGATCGCTCGTTGGAATCGAAATCGCCTGGTCGCTGACCGCCATTGCCGATAACACAGCCGGCCGAATTGCCGGGAGAAACTCGGCTCCGAGCATCCGAAGGTCGGCGAGCAGCGAATTGAGATTGCCGGATCCAGGCCGCGATCCCTTCCCGAACGAACGAGATTCGTCGAGCGCGAGGCTGCGGTCAATGGTCGCGTGGATGATGGCGAGGCCATGCAGGAAGCACACCGCTGATTCCCTCGGAAGCGTGCGGTCTCGAAGGCTTTGTCCAAAAGGTGTGAGTTCTAAATGAATCGTCATATTGTCGTCGACCGGCTTAGCTTGCGGCTTCACCGGGGGTCGAACCTTACCACAAGCGGTCGTCCAAGTTCCGC
>JBBSKE010000473.1:0-2990 GCA_038256595.1 Tepidiformales bacterium
CACGACGGCTCGCTATGGAACCGGTGCGCCTCACACCCCGATCACCGGTGCTGCGCAGGCGGGTGCCGGCCGGCTTCAGCCGGTTTACGGCGCGCTGATGAGTGAGAGACTGCCGTCGTATGCGCGGCTCGACGGGCGCGTGATGAGGTACGTGCGCACGCGATCGTTCCTGCTGACGACATTTGCGGAGATACTGAACGTCACTGGGCGGAGGAACGTTGCGTCGTTCGCGTATGATTCGACGTACACCCGGCGCGAGGCGGTGAACTCGTTCTTTTCGCAGCGGACGCTGGTGGTCGGCGGTGAGCTGATGTTGAGGTAAGGCGGAGACTTGGATTTCTGCTTAGCCTTGAGCAGCGCGGGGATCGACCTTGCCTACGTTGATTGGCCAGTCAGCTAGTGCCAAAACCTCCGCCACCGCCCGGATGGCGGTTGCAACACGCTCGTCACCGTCGCCGCCGATGGTTCGATACCGACGATTTGTGCGCATAAGTTCGCGCTCGAGCATTGCGAAATGTTCGATCCTTCTGTCTTCGAGAACGCGCGTACCGTCGTTCGTCCATGCTACATCCGGCTTCAGGAGCAGGTACAAGTCATATTTACGTGCTTCGGCAGCCTCTCTTAGCGCGGCACGACATTCGCCGAGAATGAGCTCGCTCCACGTGCATGTCGTGTGGAGTTCCGTGTCGCAAATCAGGAATCCATCCGCTCCGCCAGCGGCCGCATCTTCTGCACCTGCCTGACCGCGTGCGATTGCCTCGAAGTCGGCGTGATTAAACGTCCTTGGGTCCAGGCCCTCGCTGTATAGGCGCCCAAACTCCGGTACCCAGGGAACAGCGAACTCGCTTGCCAGCCGCCGCGCAAGCGTGGTTTTACCCGCTGATTCGGGACCTACTATCGCTATTCTGTGCGTGAAATACGCCCTCATCGGCGGCGACAAAAATCGCCAATTCGATTGAGGGTCGCGCCTTATTGCCGACCCGCTGACAGGAAATTCGGTGCGATCGATGTCGACGCAATCGTGACGAGCCCCGATGCGAAGCGCGAGCTCCTCGCCGTAGCTCTCAGAGGTGAACACCACGTCTATGTGACCTGCGTGCCTGGCAATGAGGTCGGTCCAGATATCCCAGAATTGAGGATGATCTTCTGGAGCCTGCGGAACTTCTTCCTCGACATGCACCACCTTGCAGTCGGAATGCGCCTGCTTGACCCATTCGAACCGGAGCCGCCCGTCGATAGGCTCCACTGAAATACTGCAAACCAATACGACAAGCTCGTCGACGCGGGAGCGCGCGACTCGTATCAAATGAGCATGACCGGCGTGATATGGAAGAAACTTCCCTAATACAAGACCGCGCACTCTCGCCATCCCGGGATGCAGCTAGCGATCGACGGCGAATGTGTCACGGAATGGCCCTAGAAACCGCCGGTCCGGTGACCAGTCTGCGATCGCGAAGATGACGTCGGCGAACGCCCCATCGAACTCGACTCCCAGCGCACTCCGGAAGTCGGCGGCGGTCTGCTCAGTGTCGTTCCCGAACGCGCCGCATCCCCAGGCGCCGAGTATCAGCGTCTCGTATTCGTGGGCACGGGCGATCTCGAGGACTCTGTGAATCCGGGCCCGGAGGAGAGTTGCCGATTTCGGTTGACCGACACGAGCGGCTACTGGAGCCGCGCATGTGATGAAGTCGAGAAGCCAGTAGTCGGCGAGTGTCTGTCCATCGTCGGTCCTGAAGACCGGCACCTTCGGTGAAAGAATCGACCAGTCCGTCGAATCTGGCTCGGGTCGGCGGTGATGTGCTTCGTACATCGGGTCGCCGAGCAGTGTCGCGAACAGCGCGCTCGAGCGGCAGAGGTTTTCTTCCTGGGCGCGTGCGCCGCTGAGGAAACCGCCGCCCGGATGAATGCCATTGGCGAAATTGAGGGCGAGAGGCCGCAGTCCCTCGTCGATGAGCCGCCGCGCGGCACCGAGGGTAGTCTCGTTAGTAACTTGGACTCTGGTTTGGTCGTGCGATGCCCGCATCGGCGGAGGAATGACCTCCTCGGCTGGAATACTCCGCTTTGCAAGGCGAGCGAATTCGACCGCCGCACTCCAGTCTGCTCGGTGTCCGGACTCGGTCGTGTAATAGCCTCGCCGGCCAGCATCAACTGCCGTGGCACCGAGGGATACTGCTCGGGACCGATCGATGTCCAGCTCTCCCCTGCGTGCGGTGGCCATCTCGTCGGAGTCGAGGCATGGTAGGCTTACCAGTCGTGTCATGCAGAATCCCTGCCCAGCAGCTCGAGAGTTCGAGCATCGGGTTCACCACCATAGCACTTGTCGAGAAGCCGATGGAAGACGGAATCGGGCGGAGACACCTGCGCGAAGAGGGTAGCAGAGGATCGCAGCTTGAGGTCGTCCGGGGAACCGAATATCTCGGTCGCTGATTTGCCCCTAACGGCCAGAGCAGCCTCGGCGCATTCGGTCAGGCGCGCACCAAGGATCGGATGAGTCAGGTAGGAGTTCGCTTCATCGAGACTCCCGATCGCGTATCGGACGGCCATATGGCTGGCGCCGAGTCCTGCCAGCTGAGGGAAGATGAACCACATCCAATGTGTTCTCTTCCGGCCGGACCGAATCTCGTTTAGAGCCTCGTAATAGGTTGATTCCTGAGCTTCCAGAAATCGTTTCAAGTCGTATCGATCGGCTCCCGCCAGCACATCGTCGATCATTTTTGCCACACTGCATAGCCACGGGCGCGTAATCGCCTTGCAATCTCTTTCTCCATCTCTACTGCCTCAGCGTACGGTATTGGGGCACGGCCGGTTCAATCTCGATTACGTAGACGTTATGAGGCATTTCGCTTCCGAGTTGCAGCGGCCTTCTTGGCTGCGACGCGGCGTTTCTTCGTTATTGCTGCTTTTTTGCCTGCAGATCGCCGCTTCTTGGTGAGGGCGGCTTTTTTGCCTGCCAACCGCCGCTTACGTGTGGTTGCCGCCTTCTTCCCGGC
>JBBSKE010000474.1:0-2968 GCA_038256595.1 Tepidiformales bacterium
CGCGAGGGGATCGCGAAGCTGCTGGGCGAAACGCCAGCGGTCGATCCTGAGCTGGCGGAACACCTTCGAGGCTTCTTCAGCCGCCGGGGCACGCCGATGCCGGAATCGAACATCAAGCAGGCGTGGCTGATCCCGAGTGCGCGCGCGCTTTCGAACCCTCGGGGCACGGCGCCCGGCTGGTGGGTCGAACGCGACGGCCGCGTCATCATCTGCATGCCCGGCGTGCCGCCGGAAATGGAGCGGATGTGGACCTACGAGGCGCGCCCAGAGCTGGAGCGGCGCTCGACCGGCGAGGTGCTGGTCACGCGCACGATTAAGACGGTCGGCATCGGCGAGGGTTCGGTCGATGAGATGGCCCAGCCGCTCTACGACACGCCCGGCGTTGGCATCGGCACCTACGCGCGAGCAGACGGCGTCCATCTGCGCATAGGGGCGAAGGGCATGACCACCGAAGAAGCGTGGCTCAAGGTTCGCCCGGTCGAAGAGGCGATGGACAAGATTTTCGGCACGGCCATCTGGGGCAAAGACGAGGACACCTTCGAAGGGCGCATCGCAGACATGATGATCGAGCGCCGGGCAACGCTCTCGGCGATGGAATCGTGTACTGCCGGGTTATTCGCGAGCACGATCTGTGATGTCGCCGGCGCGAGCGAGTACTTCCGGGGCGGCCTGGTGACCTACCAGACGCAGGAGAAAATCAATGCCGGCGTGCCTGCCGAGACGATCAACGACTACGGCGTTTTCTCGCAGGAGACGGCGCGCGCGATGGCTACGGCGGCCCGCGCGAGATTCGGCAGCGACTACGGCGTGGGCATCACCGGCGTCGTCGGCGCGGAGATGGTCGAGAATACGCCGCCGGGGACGATTTACATCGCGGTCGAAGGACCTGACGGCCCGGGCATCGTCTCGACCATCACGGTGAACCAGGGGCGCCAGGCAGCGAAGCGGCGCGCGGTGACGACAGCGCTGCTCTTGCTGCGGCGGACGCTGATCGGGCCGGCTCTGTAGGCTTTTGGCTTTGGGCTTTTGGCGACGATGGCGAGGCCTGGGCGCGGACTGTCCTGCGCCTTGCTTCCGGTCGCTACTTCGCGACCCTGCCTCGCGCCGCCCAGGCTCGCGCCAACAGCGTGATACTACCGTCCGAGGCGACTGGCAGGCCCTCACGGATTCGCTCACTGAGTGCCTTTCGTTCCTCCTCGTCGAGTGTGGCTGCGTAGGCAGGGGCGGGGCCGGTACCGCCGAGAAACGGCTGCCAGTAGTCGTCGAAGTCCGCGAACACGGTCTGGATTTCGATGGCTGTGGATTCGACATCGACGAGGCCGCCTCCGCGCATGAGGTTCGCGAGTCCGCCCGGCAGGCAGACCGGGAATCGCGGGCTCTCGTCGAGCGTGGCGGCGGCGGGGTCCAGCGACACTGCCGCAGTCCAGAAATGGCGCATCATCTCCATCCCCTCGGCGTAATCCCAGACGTAGGCGGCGATAGTGCCACCGTCGCGGCAGATGCGTGCCATCTCTCGCAGGGCGGCCGGCTGGTCGGGGACGAAGTTCATCACGAGCCCCGAGACCGCGATATCGACCGACGAATCGCCCAGGGGAATCGCCGTCGCGTTGCCGGGGTGGAGCGTCGCACGGCCGCTGAGTTTGCGCGTGGCGGTCTCCCGGAAACCGTCGGAAGGTTCGACTCCGGAGACCGAACGCGGCGAGCAGCGGTCGAGAATTGCGCCGCACAGGGCGCCCGTGCCGCAGCCGACATCGAGCCAGTCGCGGTCCGCCGGGGCCGCCAGCCAATCGAGAAACAGCGGCGCGACGCGGCGGCTCCAGCGGCCGACGTATCGTTCGTACGGCTCGCCCTGGTTCCAGGGTCCCGGTGCCGGCTGGTTTGCCATGGTCGCCCTCAATTCGGACCGATCGTCAGCCCCATTCTCGCCGGCCGTCAACCCCTCGATTCGAGCCACGCGGCGCGTTCGATGGCGTATTCGACGTCTTCGCCGTCCCAGGCGTCTTCGTTGCCGGGCTGATAGGTCGCGTGGCTGGCGAGTTCTGCGGCGGTGGGCCGAAAACGGCGGGCCAGCTCCATCCCGAGCTTTTCCATCACGCGCTGCGAGCCGAGATTCGCCTCGTAGGTCGTGGCGAAGACGCGCGGGAAGCCCATCTCTTCGAAGGCACGGGCAAGGAGGGCGCTGGCCGCCTCGGTCGCGAAGCCCCGGCCCCAGGCCGTCCGCCGGAAGCGGTAGCCGAGTTCGCCACCATCGCGGGGCGCCTCGCCGGGCCGCAAACTGACCCAGCCAAGAAACTCGCCGGATGCGCGTTCGAACACGCACATGCAGCCAAAGCCACGCTCGACCGGGAGCGCCAGGCAGGCCGGGATGATGCGCTCGCGGATGATCTCCAGCGGTGTGCCCGATCCCCCCGCTGAGCCAGCGCATGACCTCGGGGTCGCTGTCGAGTTCGAATAGCAGGGCATCGTCCTTCGCAGTCAACGGGCGCAAGTACAGCCGTTCGCTGGAAAGTTCGAACACCATGAGCGGCATTGTATCGAGGCGCGTGGCGAATTGCCGAGGCTGTGGAAAAGGTTTTCGCAGTCTGCGGCCCTACGTTCACCGGCAGCTTCGATGCGCCAATCGAACTCGTTCGCGGCGGACCCGGGCGTGTAGGCAATGTCACGTAGGGACGCGGCAACGATGGATACGCTTGGTTCGGCAGCACCGCCCGCGGCAGCATCGCTTCGCAGGGCCAGCCAGGAGAGATGACCAGATGGTCGATTGGACCTACCCCACACCGCTTGGAGACGCAGGGATCTTCGAAATAGGGCGGCGCATTGCCGTGCAACTCGGGCGAATGCCGGACGCGACCAGCTTCACACACGATCCGCGGGAAATGCTCAGCATCACGAGGCGAGTCGAGGAGGCGGCTCGTGGCGGGCGTCTGCTCACCGGCTTCCAATCGGCGCCGAAGTTTTCGGTCGAAGC
>JBBSKE010000475.1:0-2937 GCA_038256595.1 Tepidiformales bacterium
ACCTCAAGGAGGGCAGCCACATCCCAGGCACTGCGCGCCATTGGGCCGATGTGGTCGAGGCTGAAGCCGTTCTGGGTGCAGCCGGACTTCGGCACGATGCCGTAGGTCTGCTTGAGCCCGGTGATGCCGCAGTAGGCAGAGGGGAAGCGCACGCTGCCGCCGGTGTCCGTCCCGAGACCGCCGAGGAAGAGCCCGGCGGAGATGCCTGCGCCCGTCCCGGAGCTCGAGCCGCCCGTCCAGTGGTCCGTATTCCACGGGTTGCGGGGGATGGGGAAGGGCTTCTCGCTATCGGGCATGCCGTTCGCGAACTCCATCGTCGTGTTCTTGCCGACGATGACCGCACCAGCGGCGCGCAGCCGGGCGACGGCCGGGCCATCTCCCTGGGCGCCCCATTTCGGGTCCATCGTGAGCGATTGGGCCGTGGTGGGGGCGTCGTCGGTCGAAAGAATGTCCTTCAATCCGAGCGGGATGCCCTGCAGCGGGCCGCGGTCCATGCCCACCTTGAAGGAGGCATCGGCGCGGGCGGCGGCGGCCAGTGCGGTCTCATCCATGCGCGTGATGTAGACGCCAAGCTTCGGGTCGAGTTCGTCGGCGCGGGCGAGCACGGCCTTCGTCAAATCGACGCTGGTGAGGGTGCCGGCGCGCAGGGCGAGGGCCGCATCGCGGATGGTCAGGGGGATTTCGGTCATGAAGTCGCTCCGATGGCAGGCTGTTCGAGTCCGAGGCTAGGGAGGCTCCGTTTCGCGCAGGTGACGAGAATGCAACGCTTTCCGCAGGGTTTTCCCTATCCGCGGCGTGGTGTTACAGGTGTGCTTCGGTTCCGCAACGGATGCCCCTGGAGGGCGGTTTTGCCCTTGCGGTGGCGGCCTCTGCTGGCGGACCGTTCAGGGGATGACGATGCTTTCGCGTAATCCCGCCGTCCTCCGGGCCAATGTCGGGAAGCGCGTGTCCGGGGCGTATCACGGCTGGTGGGTGGCGATGGCCGTCTCCCTCGCGAGCCTGGGAAACGTCGCGTTCGTGAATCCGGTGCTCAGCATCTTCTTCGACCCGCTGCACCAGGAATTCGGCTGGAGCCGCGGCGCCATCGCCGGGGCGCTCTCTACGGGGACGCTCATCGGCGCCTTCATTTCGCCGTTCGTTGGGCGAAGGCTGGACCGCTACGGGGCACGAGGCGCGCTCGCGGTCTCCGCCCTCGTGATGTCGGCGAGCCTCATGTTGCTCGCCTTTGCGAACGCGCTCTGGCAGTTTTACGCGCTCTACAGCATCGGCCGGGCGCTCGTCATCGGCGTCGTTGGGCTCGCCTCGACGGTCACGATTGCGAACTGGTTCATTCGCGACCGGGGCCGGGCGACGGCGATTGTGCTCCTCGGCGGGCGGCTCGGGATGGCCCTCGGGCCGGTCTTCGCGCTGCTGATGATCGACTGGTTCGGCTGGCGCGGCGCCTATGTCGCACTCGGGCTGGTGGCGCTGATCATGGGCTTCCTGCCGACCTGGTTCCTCGTCCGGCGGCGTCCAGAAGACATGGGACTTCGCCCCGACGGCGACCGCGAACCAACCGCCGCAGCCGCCGCGGAGATCGCCATTCTTCGTTCGAAAGACCCGCTCTGGTCGGCGAAAGAGGCGTTGCACACGCCTGCTTTCTGGCTGTTGATGTTCGGCACGGCCCAGATTTTCGCTGTCTCCGGGGCGGTCAACCTCAGCATCATCCCGCACCTCCAGGACCGCGGATTGAGCTCCTCGGCCGCGGTTTCGGTGATCACGGTCTGGGCGTTCTGTGGCATCGGCGGCGGGATTCTCGGGAGCGAGATGGCGCAACGCTACTTCGTCCGCTTTCCGCTGGCTGTGACCATGGTTGCCTCTGCCATCGGGCTTGGCTGGCTGATCGTGATCGATGGGCAGCTGAGCGCGTACGGCTGGGCCGTCTTCCACGGCGTCACTTTCGGCGCGCAGATGTCGCTCAACCAGATCGTGCCCTCGGAGTACTTCGGGCGCTGGTCGGTTGGCGCAATCTCGGGGCTGACACAGCCGGTGCAGTGGATTCTCGGGGCGGCCGGGCCAGTGATCGCGAGCGTGGCCTTCGATGTCACCGGTTCGTACAGCTTCATCTTCACGATCTACATCGGGCTCCTGGTGCTTGGCGGCGTGCTCATCGCCATGGCGCGCAAACCGGTGGCCACACGCTTCGGAGCGCCCGCACCCGCGGGATAACCCACCATTCAGCCGAATACGGCAGCGGAGGATTCGATGACCGACACAGAACAGGTGCTCGCAGGGCAGGTGGCCGTCGTGACCGGCGCTGGGCGCGGCATTGGCAAGACCATTTCGACCATGTTCGCTGCCGCCGGGGCCACTATCGTCGCGGCCGCCCGCAGCGCCGATGAAGTCGCCGCGACAGCCGCGGAAATCGTCGACGCGGGCGGCAAAGCAACCTCGATTACCGTCGATGTGACGAGCATCGAGTCGGTGGACGCGCTCGCGAAGCAGGTGACCGAGCAGTTCGGCGCCATCCAGATCCTCGTGAACAACGCCGGCACGCACCACGGCATCGGGCCAATCTGGGAGGTCGATCCGAAGCTCTGGTGGCAGGACATCGAGACCAGCATGCTCGGGCCGTTTCTCCTCTCGCGCGCCTTCCTCCCGGGGATGCTCGAAGCGAAGAGCGGGCGAATCGTGAACCTCAGCAGCGGCGCGGCGACCGAGCCGCGACCCTTCTCCTCGGGCTATTCGGCCGCGAAGACTGGCGCCCAGCGCTTCACGGAGAGCGTCCAGGGCTCCCTTGCCGACACCGGCGTTTACATGTTCTCCCTCAATCCCGGGCCGGTGCTGACGCCGATGAACGTTGCGAATGCGGCCAGCGAGGCCGGTCAGAAGTACTACGGCGGCAATCGCAACCTCAACTACTTCCCGGCCGAACGAGCCGCGAGCTATGCGCTCCAG
>JBBSKE010000476.1:0-2927 GCA_038256595.1 Tepidiformales bacterium
ACGCCGGCGTTGTTCACGAGCACGTGGACCTTCCCGAAGCGCGAGTAGGCGGCCTCCGCCAGCGCCTCGATGTCCTCCGCCTTCGCCACGTCCGAACGCTGGGCGGCCACTTTGACGCCCTTCTGCGCGATCGAAGCCTCGGCCATCGCCAGCGGTTCCGCTTCGATGTCGGCGAGGACGATATTCATGCCCGCATCGGCGAATCGCTGCGCCATCGCAAGCCCGAGGCCACTCGCGCCTCCGGTCACTACTGCTACTTTTCCCTCAAAATCCTGCATCGCACGCCTCCTCTTGTGGCCGCGAGTATAGACCGAGTGTGCTTCTGTGCTACGCCGGGGGAGCGGACGTGAACCCCGTCGCGAGCTAGCCGCCCGCTAGCTTCACCCGGTGGCCGAGCGCTTCGAGCCGCGCGAAGAGCCGCTCGCGCTGGTCGCCCTGGAGGATGAGCACCCGCCCCTCGCGCGAGCCGCCGGCGCCGATGTGCTGCTTGAGCGCCTTCAGGAGTGTATCGAGTTCGTCCTCGCTGCCAGGCAGACCAGTGATCGTGGTCGCGGTCTTGCCGCCGCGGCCCTTCTTGTCGCGCTGGATGCGGACAATGCCGTCGTCTGGCGGCGCGTTCTTGGCGGGCGGGGGTTGCGGCTGGTTGCGGCGGATGCTCAGCGGCCCCTGGTTCGAACCAACGCGCCCCTGGTCCGAAGAGTACACGAGCCGTCCATCTGTCTTTCGCGGGTCCATGGAGCAAGACTAGCGGGTATCGCCCTGGATCTGAAGCGCTACTCGGTGCGCAGGGCCTGGGCGTCCGAGATGCTCGAAAGCTGTCGAACCGCGAACACCAGCGCGATGGCGAACACCACGAGGACCACGCCGCAACTCGCCGCCACGAATCCCCAGTCGGTCTGGAGGATGAACGCCGGTTCCACGCGCTCGCCGCCCTCGGTCACGTTCAGGAAGGAGAGCATCCGCCGTGCCACGAAGAGGCCGAGGTAGGCGCCGCCGATCAGCCCGATCATCACGACCACGAGATATTCGAGCCCCAGCACGCGGAAGACCTGCCCGCGCGAGGTGCCAAGCGCGCGCATGACCGCGAATTCGACCCGCCGCCGTTGCACGGCCGTCCAGAGCGAAACGAGCATCGCCGCGCCTACGAGCCCGAGCACGGCGAGAAAGGCGACCACAAGGATGCCCGAGCCGCCCGCGACGATCAGCGGGTTCGCCTTTACCTGGCGGAGCGCGTCGAGCCGATCGATGCGCCGGTCGAGGCCGAATGGCTCCTCGAAGAGCATTGGCCCGAGTGCATCACGGTCGGCTCCCGGTTCGAGCGTGAGCCAGAGCTCCTCGGCGACTGCTGTCCGCGCCAGCGAGAACGAGTTCATCCAGTTCAACACCTGGTCGCGGTTGAAGATGACCGACGGCCCTTCGCCGTTGTGGAGCGTGGGAAAGAGGTCGTAGTTCGCCAGCACCGTAATGGGGATGACGCGTTCGGACATGAGGACGAAGCTGCGCGAGCCCGGGTGCAGGCCGGTCGAATCACTGAACGACTGGCTGGCAATAATCCCTAGCGGCGCAATCGCATCGACCACGTAGAAGCCCTGCGCTTCGGTCTGTGAGCCGCTGGCGCTGTAGGTGTACTCGCCGTACTGGTTGCCGGCGTGCGCCTGGCCGGTCTTCAGGGCGAACGCATCGGCGACCTGCGAACGTTGTGGCAGCGGCGTCCAGCTAGCGTTCTTCTCGAAGTCGTCGATTACGGCCCGCGTTCCGTCAGCAGCGACGGCGGTGATGTCGTCGAAGCCGATCGGCTTGGGTGCGCCGCGCCGCGCGTTTGGCGGTTCGTACACCTCGAACGACATCAACCGGTAGGGAGGCGTGCGGAACTCGATATCGTTCTCCTGGACGATGGTCCCGGTCAGCTCGTGCCAGCCAGGGTTGCCGATTGGGCCGAGGTCCACCAGCCAGTTGTTCTGGGCGGCGTCTCGGAAGCGAGCCCGAAGCGTCGTCGTTTCCGCTTCTGCCGGGGGGTTGATCCAGATGGAAAGGGTCACCGGCTGGCCGGGGAGTGGCTTGCCGGTCAGGTCGTCCGGGCCCTCGAGCTGCACGAGCAGCTGGTCGAGCGGCACTTCGGCGAAGTCCTCGCGGAACCAGAGCATGTCGCCGACCTGGGTCGGGTCGACGCCGAGCGCCTGGAAGCGCACGCCACCGCCGGCCGGCGTCGAAAGCTCCGCGTAGGTGTCACGGAAGACCGAACTCGCATGCAGGACACCGGGGAGCTCCTCGGCCGCCGCAGTGATCTCCTGCGGCGTCTCCGAGATCCTGCTAGTGCCGCTCGGGAAGGCGCGGACATCGACTCCGGCGTCGAAATTCGCGCGGTCTTCGTAGGAGCGTTCGGCGGTCGAAGAATAGCTGGCGGCGTAGGTGCCGACAGCGATCGCCATCATCAGGAGCAGCGCGAGGCGGGTGTACTGACCCGGGCTGCGCGAGAGCTGCCAGGTGCTCATCGTCAGCGTGAAGGCACGCGCCCGAGATATCAGGCGCGCCGCCAGTTTCAGGGCGAGCGGGTAGAAGCGCAGGATAATCGCCGCGGCAGCCGCGATAATCAGTGCCGGCGAGGCGAGCAGGACCGGGTCCGAGGTCACGCCGCCAGTGGCCGAAGGTTCGAACGCTGAGCCCTTCTGGTTCAGCTCCCAGAGCAACAACCCGGCGAGGGCGGCGAAGACGAGGTCGATGTAGTAGCGCTGGATGAACGAGCTGCCCGGGCGCGCCATTCCCCGCCGGTGCGCGAGCGCGCCACGCCCGGCGACGACGATGACCGGCAGGATCAGCGCCGCGACGCCGAGAACCGCGCCAATCGCGGCCATGCCGAAGGCGGACGGCGCAATCGAAACGGGCAGGAGATCGCCGTTCGAGACGTCGTCAAAGAGCGGCGTGAAGAC
>JBBSKE010000477.1:0-2914 GCA_038256595.1 Tepidiformales bacterium
CGGCGGGCCGAAACCGGACCTGGCGGCTATCCGCGCGACGATCCTGAAGGGCGTTGTCGCGGCGCCGGACGAGCCCGTCGAGGCGACCGTGCCCGCAGCCGGGCTGGAGGAGCTGCCGCCCGCCGAGTCGCACTCCGCGAACGGTTCGCCAGACGGCCACTAAACGCGCGCTTCACCGGCCACGTCCGCTGCCGGCGGAGCTTTGCGCAGAACGAGCAGGCAGGACGCGGTAACCAGCGCGCAGATGGTGAACAGGATCTGGTAGGTCGCGCCGGGGACGAACCTGTCCGCGATATCGACCAGTGGCCCGAACACGCCAGTCATCGCGCCCGCTCCGGCCGTGGCGATATTCGCGAGGCCGAAGTAGCGGGCGGCCTCGTCGTCTGGGAGAGCGTTCGCGATCACGCCCCAGTTGAGCGCCTGGAAGGCTCCCGCCATGAAGGCGAGGATGAACGCCGGGATGGCGAGGATGTAGAGCGTCGGCGAGAAGGCGATGCCAAGCAAGGCGAGGCTGCTGAGGATGGCAGTGCCGGCCAGCAGGCGGGGAGTGCTGAAGTAGTCATCGAGAAAGCCGGCCACGATACCACCGCAGGCGGCGATGACAATCGCGATGATGATGAAGATTGACGCGCGGGCCAGCGGATCTTCGACCCCATATCGGTCTTCGAGCAGGAAGAGAATGAAGCGCTGCACCGGGTAGAGGCCGAGGAGAAAGAGGAATCGCAGCAGAATTGCGCTGCGAAACGCTGCCGGGCCGGATTTCAGCGGCCCGAAGACCTTCGTCCATGGCTTCAGCGGCAAGAGAGTTGGCGGCTTGCGGTCGATGCGTGGCACCGTCAGGACAGCGATGACCGCGCCGATTCCGAGGATAGCCGCGAGCGCGGCCACCTGGGCGCCATCCCCGCCGCCCAGCAGTAGAATCGCCCCGGCGATTCCCAGTCCGACCGCATTTCCGCCAACATCGAGCGCCGTCTTCACGCCTGATGCGCGGGCCCGGTCCTTCGCCGGTACACGGTCCGGGATGAGCGCCTGGAAGGCGGCCTGCGCGGCGTTCATGGCGCACTGCAGGAAGATGTAGACGGCGAGCAGCGAGAAGAACCCCGGCACGAGCCAGAGCGCGATGACCAGCGGCACGGAGATCGCACTCGCCACCGCAATCGGCAACCGACGCCTTTCGGGTGAGCGCCAGCGGTCACTGATTGCCCCGAGGCCGGGCTGCACGAGCACCGCGATGCCCACGCCGATGAGCGTCATCGCCCCGAGCGCGCTCCCCCGCAGCACTTCCGGGGCGCGCCCTTCGACGAGTCCCGGCAGGAGCAACGTGTTCAGCGGCGTCCAGAAGGCGGTGAGGATGAGGGCGAAAAGGTTGAAGCGGATGAAGGCCGAGGTGGTCGAATCCCCGGTGCGTTCGGTGGTGGCCGTGCCGGGATTCGTGCGGGAGCCTGCGGCGGGCATATCGCGAGTGGTCATGCGAGAAGCTTGGGGGCGCGGGCGATGCGATTGGCACCCCGGTTAGCTGGCATAGCTCGCAATCGCATCGCATGTCGCGTCACTGCTGCAGAGAGAC
This sequence comes from Tepidiformales bacterium, assembly GCA_038256595.1. Lineage (GTDB taxonomy): Bacteria > Chloroflexota > Dehalococcoidia > Tepidiformales > Tepidiformaceae > JBBSKE01. The sequence goes on from JBBSKE010000477.1 coordinate 1,568, forward strand.
GCAGAAGCGGCCATCCTGGGGTGGGATGGCCGCTTTGGTGTTGCCAGGGTGGGCTGGAGCCACCTCATCCAGTTACTTGACGAGTTCGGGCTCCTGGTCGGCGCGCGCCCAGTGGCGGTGCTGGAGGATGGCATCGACGAAGCCGGCCGCGAAGTCGTCCGAGTCAGCAGTAGCTGCGGTCACGACGCCGAGGTTCGTCACCACCTCTTCAGCGGCGCTGACGATGAGCCCGGCCTCGGCGAGGAGGTCGCGGCCATCACCGGCAGCGGCAATCGGCTTGCAGTGGCGGAAGGCCTCTTCGATGAAGGTACGAGCGCGCCATTCGCCACGGAGCGTGGTGACGCTGGCAGCGCCGCCGGGGACGTAGACGGCGTCGTAGGCCACCGAGGGCATCGTGCGAAGCGAGCGGAGCGCCTCGACCGAGGCCCCGGCGTCGCCCGTAACAGGTCCCAGATGTACAGAGACGAATTCGACCACCGCACCCTCGGCGAGGAGCGCAGCTTCGACGTTTGTCACGTCAGCAGCCGCGAAGCCGTCGGCCACGAGAATCGCGACCTTACGCGTCGCGATCGTGGTCTTCGGCTGGTTCTCGAGGCTCAACGCGGGCGATGCGGTCGCCGCACCGGCCGGGACTGGCGGATTCGAGCCCTTCGCCTTCGAAGGATCGACGCCAATCTCGCTGGCAACGTCGAGGGCGAGTTCCGGGTCGATCATGGCGAGGATATCGCTCACGACCCGCTCACGAATCGCCATCCGCTCGACCTTGCCGAGTTCGAACCGCAGCGCTTCGATGATGTGGTCGCGCTCGGGCTTCGACTGGCTGTCGAGGAACATGCGCGCCTGGCTGAAGAAGTCCTTGAAGGATTCGCTGCGCTCGCGGTTCGCCACACCGGAGAACGGCTGGGCGAACGGCACGAAGCCCTTGTCCAGCGGCGCGAGCATTGGCTGGCCATCGCCGATCGAGTTCGGGTGGTAGTTCGCCTTGCCAGTGTTGATAGTGGTGCGATGCATCGCGTCGTGCTGGTGGTTGTGGACCGGCGCGATCGGGCGGTTAATCGGGAGCTCGGCGAAGTTCGGCCCGCCGAGACGCGAAAGCTGCGTGTCGAGGTAGGAGAAGAGCCGCACCTGCATCAGCGGGTCGTTCGTGACATCGATGCCGGGCACGAGATTGCCAACGTGGAAGGCGACCTGCTCGACTTCGGCGAAGAAGTTGTCCGGGTTGCGGTCCAGGGTCATCTTGCCGATACGCTGCACCGGGACCAGCTCTTCCGGGAGGAGCTTCGTGGCATCGAGCATATCGAAGCCGTATGTCAGCTCGTCCTCCTCGGAGATGACCTGGATACCGAG
>JBBSKE010000478.1:0-2895 GCA_038256595.1 Tepidiformales bacterium
CCGAGTATCGCAAGAAGGCGATGGGCACCTTCGCGGGCATCATTCGCGAAGTCGGCACGAAGTCGGTCTTCGACGACACGGAAGAAGAGCGCCAGAAGAACTTCGAGACGCGCTGGGGCCTCGGCGGGTTCGCCTTCAGCAGCGCCTACAACGATGTCGGCTCGAACCTTGCGGCGAACAATGTGGCGGCAGAGTTCGTGCGCTCGAAGATTCGCGAAGTGGTGAAGGACCCGGCGACCGCCGAGCTGCTCTGCCCCAAGGATTACCCCATCGGCACGAAGCGTCTCTGCATCGACACCGGCTACTTCGAGACCTTCAACCGCGACAACGTGACGCTCATCGACGTGCGCAACGCGCCGATCGAGGAGCTGACCGAGAAGGGCCTTCGCACCAGCGAGGCCGAGTATGAGTTCGACGCCATCGTCTTCGCGACCGGCTTCGACGCGATGACTGGCGCGCTCACGAGCATTGACATCCAGGGCCGCGACGGGCTGACGATCAAGGAGAAGTGGGCTCCCGGCCCGCGCACCTACCTCGGCCTCCAGTCGGTGGGCTTCCCGAACCTGTTCCCGATTACCGGCCCCGGCAGCCCGTCTGTCCTGAGCAACATGATCGTGTCGATCGAGCAGCACGTGAACTGGATCACCGCCGCCCTCGAACACATGCGCGCGAATCATCTCGCGACCATGGAGCCGAACCTCGACGCCGAGGACGCGTGGGTCGACCACGTCAACGCCGTCGCTGAGAAGACGCTCTACATGCAGGCGAACTCGTGGTATCTCGGGGCGAACGTGCCCGGGAAGCCGCGCGTCTTCATGCCGTATGTCGGTGGTCTCATGAACTACGACAAGAAGTGCCAGGAAGTGGTGGCGAACGGCTACGAAGGGTTCACCCTCGGCGCCGGTGCCCGCGAGATGGCCGCGGTCTAATCGTCGCGTCGCGACACAACAAGAAGGCCGGTTCGTTTGCGCGAACCGGTCTTCTTTGCGTCCGAAGTGAAACTCCCGTGAGGGGAACGGGCCGCTCCCAGGCTATTCGGCCGAGGGTGCCGCCTGGAGGAATGAGCCGATCGCGCCGGAGTGCTCGAGTTCGGCGAGTTGCTCGTCGGTGAGTCCGAGCTCCGTCGAGAGGACCCCGTGGGTGTCGGCGCCGAGCAGCGGGGCGATGCGGTACTCTACCTGCGACTTCGACATGCGAATCGGCATCTTCATCAGCGTCACCTTGCCCGCTTCCGGGTGTTCGAGGTCAACGAAAAAGTCGCGCGAACGGAGATGTTCGTCTTCGAACACCTCCATCGTGTCGAAGACGGCGCTGGCGGCGACTCCTTGCTCGCAGAGGATGCGCATTGCCTCGAACTTGGTGTGCTGCATGGTCCAGGTGCGAATCTCGACGTCGAGGGCGGCGTGGTTTTCGTTGCGAAGGCGGGCGCTGGCGAATCGCGGGTCGGTCAAGAGGTCGTCGCGACCCATGGCGATGCAGAGCTGGTCCCACATCCGGGTGCTGCTGACGAGCATATGCATGTAGTCGTTTGGTCCGCCGGGAGCACACGGGTACATGCCCGTCGGGGCGCCGCCGCGATGGCCCTTGCGCATGGCGGGCACCTTACCCCACTGCATGACGCCGGTGGTGCGCATGAACATCGTCATGACCTCCTGCATGGAGATCTCGATGAACTGGCCCTCGCCGGTGCGCAGCTTCTGCACCCAGGCAGCGGTCATCGCGAGGGCGGCCTGCATGCCCGTGCCAGTGTCGGCCATCGTGGGGCCGGGCTTCACCGGCGGTCCGTCGGCCTCGCCGGTGACCGAAAACGCCCCCGACGATGCCTGCGCGAGCGGGTCGAACGATTTCCACTCGGCGTACGGCCCGGAGAGCCCATACCCCTTGATCCGGACGTAGATGATGCCCGGGTTCACAGCGCTGAGGGCGTCGTAATCGAGTTTCAGGTTCTCCATCACTCCCGGGCCGAAGTTCTCGATAAACACATCGAATTTCGGCACGAGGTCGAGGAAGAGCTGGCGGCCCTGCGGCTGCTTGAGATTGAGCACGATAGCGCGCTTGTTGCTGTTGTAGTTCAGGAAATACTGCGAGTCGGCCGGGCCGGTCGCGAAGGAACGCCGGGCCGGGTCGCCCTGTCGGGATTCGATTTTGACCACGTCGGCGCCCATGAGCGCGAGCATCTGGGTCGCCGAGGTGCCGGCTTCGTACTGGGTCATGTCGAGGATGCGGAGTCCATCGAGTGCGGCCATCTGGTTTGCCCCCTGCGCGCATGCGGCGCGAACTGGGGAATACTACACGATTCGGCGGCGAGTTTCGGACGGATTACGCGCCCGGACCCCGGCGGTTGACTCAGGCCGCCGGGGTCACGAGCCTGGAAGCCTACTCCCGTGACACAGCGGGGAGCGTGACGGTAGGTCTCCGAGGGTGACCGTTGGTGAAAAACAGCAAGCGCAAGCTTCGCGCTAGATTCCGGCAACTATACCATTGTCGTCCGAGTCGTTCACCCGTTTGGCACATCGAAACACCGAGCAGCGAGCCGCCCAAGGAGTGCCGCAGAGGCGAGTTTCGAGGCCGTCAGCAGGTCGACTCATCGCCTCGAGCGCGTTAGAGCGACGTCGCCCGCACCTCTTCCCAGGGCGACACGGAAAACCCATCGATAGCCGCGTGGTCGAACGTCACATTGAGCCCCGGCCGGTCTGCGAGCCGCAGGCTGCCTGCGTGAACCCGGGGGAGGCCCTGTGCCAGAGCGTTCTGCACCAGGTCGATGGTCGCGAGGCCACACGCGAGTGGAGGGTCTCCGGCGAGGGCAGCGAGGTGCATCGCCATCGCTGTTCCCGGCGCCAGGTCGAAGGTGGTGGTGACGATGACCGGCAGCTCTGCCTCGCGCGCCCGGCGAAC
>JBBSKE010000479.1:0-2871 GCA_038256595.1 Tepidiformales bacterium
ACCTCGGGCAGCTTCACCGAGAACGAGCCACCGAAGCCGCAGCACTCCTCTTCGTGGCCTAGTCGTCGCACTTCGAGCCCTTCGACTGAGCCGAGGACCTCGGTGGTGGCCGCAGTCGCGCCGAGTTCGCGGCGGGCGTGGCAGGCGTCGTGGTAGGCGATGGCGCCATCGAGGTGAAGGTTCAGTTTTGCCCGCCCGGGGTGGCCGGCGAGGTAGGTCGCGAGATCGCTCACGCGGTGGCCGATGGCGGCGGCGCCCTCGCGGTGCGTGCCCTCGAAGAGCATCGGCAGGTAGTGCTGGATCATCGCCGTGCAGGAGCCGGAGAGCATGACCACGCGGTCGAACGGCTGAATGGCGCGGAGGAGTTCGCGGCCGGCCGTGCGGGCCTCGGCGCGGTAGCCGCTGTTGAATGGCGCCTGCCCGCAGCAGCGCCCGGCGATCAGCGTGACATCGTCGCCGAGGGCTTCGAGCACGCGCAGGGCTGCGCTCGCTTCTCCGGGGCGCAGGGCGGAGGCATAGCAGGGGACGGCGAGAGCGATTCGCATGGTTGCAAACCTATCGCCCGCGCGACCCGGTGGCAATGGCCGGGGCTTAGTTGATGCGAATGGCGCCGATGATGAGCGTGATCGCGGCGACCGCGAAGCGGTAGTAGACGAACGGCAGGAAGCTGTGGGTGCGGATGTACTTCATCAGCCAGGTGATGGCGGCGAGGCCGACCGCGAGCGCAACGAGGAAACCGACGCCGAGGTCCAGCAACTCGCGGTTCGAACTGCCGCTGAGGTCGCCGAATTTGAGCAACGCGGCGCCGAGGAAGGCTGGCGTCCCGAGGAGGAAGGCGAATCGGGCGGCGGCGTCGCGTTCGAAGCCGCGGAAGAGCCCGGCCGACATCGTGATCCCGGAACGCGAGACGCCGGGCACGAGCGCGATCGCCTGGGCCATGCCGAGGAGCAGGCCGTCGCGCAGGGTGAGCTGCTGGAGCGACTTCTCGCGCTTCCCCATCCGTTCGGCGAAGAGCATCACGACGCCTGCGACGGCGAGCATGATCGCCACCAGCCAGGGCTCTCTCACGTTGTCTTCGAACCACGATTCGAGCGTCAGGCCGGCGATGGCGGCGGGCACGGTGCCAAAGGCGATCGTCCAGAGCAGCCGCGATTCGAACTTCCAGTTCGCCGTCTTCGCGCCGTGCGAGAGGAGGTCGCGGATGCCGAAGTTGAACATCGTGTACCAGTCGCGCCAGAAGTAGACGAGGAGGGCGAGGAGTGTTCCGGCGTGGAGGCCGACATCGAACGCCTGGCCCTGGTCCGGCCACTTGAACAGCGCCGGCACGAGAATCAGGTGTCCGGAAGAGGAGACGGGGAGGAATTCGGTGAGCCCCTGGACGATGCCAAGGACGATTGCGCGCAGCAGATCCATCGCTGTTCAGCGTCGCGGTTCGATGGCTACGGACAACAGACAGGCCGCCGATCCGCCCGAATCCTTACCCGCCTCAGACCAGCCCGTGGGCCTTCGCGAAGGGGTCCCAGGAGGCGTCGCGGTGCCATTCGTATTCGGTCATGAGGGCGAGCCGCTCGGCCGATTCGCTGCCGTAGAGCTCTTCGATGACGGCGAGGGCCATGTCCATCCCAGCCGAGACGCCGGAGCTGGTCGCGAACTTGCCGTCCTTCACCCAGCGGGCCTCTTTCACCCACTCGACTTTCGGGCTTTGCTCGGCGACCCACTTGAAGGCCATCTTGTTCGTGGTCGCACGGACGCCATCGATGACGCCGGCGCGGGCGAAGAGCGCGGTGCCGGTGCAGACGGTCATGGCGACTTCGGTCGTGGGCACGATGGCGGCGATCCAGTCGAGCAGCGGCTGGTTCGCCACGCCCTCGCGCGTCCCGAATCCGCCGGGCACGAGGAGCATGTCGAGCGAGGGGATGTCGGCGGTGGTGGCATCGATTGCGACGGCCGGGCCCTGCGCGCTCTTCGTCGGCTCGGGCGATTCGGCGATCATCACGAGTTCGATCTCCTTCTTGAGGTTGCCGAACATTTCGAGGGGGCCGAAGACGTCGAGAAGTTCGAAGCCGGGGAAGAGGAGCACGCCGAGTCGCTTGGTCATGGCTGGCAGCGTAGCGGATTGCGCAGCAGAGGCGGAAGCGGAGGGCTACCGGGGTGCGCCTTAGATTTTCGCGCCTCCATGCAATTCTGGCGGGTCGAACTGGCGGCGCACGCCGGGGATTGCGAACAACTCGAGGATACCGCAGCGGCCAGTCACGAACCGTGGGCCTGCGGGCATTCGATTAGGTGGCGAATTACGACGACCCCTTGCTGGCGCGCGGGGTTCCGACTGCTTTTGTGCGAGGTCATGGAGTCAGTCGGTCTCCGGACCGTGAGAGCGCAGCGAACTCTCGACTGAATCGAATGCTCGGAGCCCCGCGCGCAAGCAAGGGGTCGCGTGACGTGGCGTGAATTCTCCCGCCCGCAGGCCCGCCAATCTTCGCAAGGTTCCGGTGACTCGCGACGAGGTCCGCACATGATCAGGCACTTCTGGTGGTTAGCATCGGTGTGCGGTCTACCTGGGTTTGAGTTTGTCACCGCGGATTGGCACGGGTGTGCCAAGGAAGAGGGCCGAGGCATCTTCCAGGCCTTCCTCGTTCGAGCGCACAACGAAGTGCAGATGAACGCCGCAACCTTCGCATCCAGATTCGCCCATCAGTCCAATTTGCGATTCGTGCGTCACTTCGTCGCCTTTCTTGAGGTCCGGAATGTGGAGCAGGTGCGTGTAGACCGAGTAGATCCCACCTTTGTGCTCGATAACGATGGCGTTCCCGTAGCACGAAGCGGCGTCGGGGTCCTTAGTCGAGCAGTTCTTGCCGGCGAACGCGACCTTCC
>JBBSKE010000480.1:0-2852 GCA_038256595.1 Tepidiformales bacterium
AGCATGAGAGCCCTCCGAAGCAATGCGATGGACACGGCTGCGCATCTTGGCCTATGCTGCGGCATATGCCGCATTGGGAGGAGGAACGATGAGCATCGAACTGCGAGTCAAGATTTTTCGCGACGGCCACAACCTCGCGGTCCGCATTCCGCGCGAACTCGAGGGAGAATTTGATGAAGGCGGGGACGCGGTCATGCGCCAGGACGGGACGCACCTCGTCCTCGAACCGGCACGGAAGCGAACGCTCATCGAAGTCCTCGACAGCCTGGAAACGACCGATGAGGAGTTTCCATATATCGAGGACCTGCCACCCGCGGAGGACGAACCATGAGCATCGAACGACGCGTCAAGATTTTCCGAAATGGCCGCAACCTGGCAGTTCGCATCCCGCGCGAGTTCGAGGACGAATTCGAGGAGGGCGGGGACGCGGTCATGCATCGCGAAAACGGGCGCCTCGTCCTCACGCCCGTCGGCGAAAGCTCGCTCTTCGAGTTCCTTGCCACCCTTGAGCCAATCGACGAAGAGTTTCCGTTCATCGAAGACCTGCCGCCGATTGACGATGTCGAACTCTAGTGAGGTATCTACTCGACACCAACACGCTGTCCGCACTCGTGAGCAACCCCGAGGGAATCGTGTATCGGCGCATGCAGCAGGCCGGCGCCGAAAACCTCTGCACGAGCATCATGGTCGCGGCCGAACTCAGATTCGGCATCGCCCTGAGGGGTTCGGCTCAACTCACAGCTGCCGTCGAAGGCATCCTGAGGCGGCTGGACGTTGTGCCCTTTGAATCGCCCGCGGACCGGATCTATGGCGCGCTTCGTGCGGAATTGCGCCGAAGAGGCACGCCGATCGGCGGCAACGACCTCTTCATCGCGGCCCACGCGCTCGCCCTCGATTGCAGGCTCGTCACGGACAATGCTCGCGAGTTCGAGCGCGTCGATGGCCTGCAGGTCGAAAACTGGCTGCGCGTCGACTCATAGCGCGCCCTGACTGCATCCTCGCCGCCCCGTACGATGGTTCGAACTTGAACCCGGGGGCGATTCGATGGCTGAGCAACGCATGTATGGACTCTGGGATTCTCCCGTGACCGCGAAAAGTCTCTCGGTCGCCCTGCGCGTGGGCGAACCCTGCTGGGATACCGACGGCAAGACGCTCGCCTGGATCGAGGGCCGCTCGGACCGCGGTGTCATCGTCGTCCAGGATGCGGAGGGCGGGGCCGTTCGCGACCTCACGCCGGACATCTCGGTGCGCGCCTTCGTTGGCTACGGCGGCGGCGATTTCACGCTTTCGCACGGCGCGGCCTACTTCGTCGCCCAGGCGGACCAGCGCATCTATCGCCAGGAACTCTCCGGCGGCCCCGCGCGACCGATTACGCCCGCATTCGGCGCCTGTTCGACTCCGGCGGTCAGCCCGGACGGCAAGTGGCTCGCATATGTCCAGACCTATGAGGACGTCGATTGCATCGCGGTCGTCGATACGCGCGGCAAGCACTGGCCGGCGCGGCTCACCGAGGGCCGCGACTTCTACATGCAGCCCACCTGGCGCCCGAATGGCGAGGACCTCGGCTGGATCGAGTGGGATCACCCGCGGATGCCCTGGGACGGCTCCGAGCTGAAGGTTGGCCACCTCGCCTTCCCCGAAGGCGGCCTGCCGGTGCTCATCACGGCGACGGTCGAGGCAGGCGGGCCGGAGACGGCGATCGCGCAGCCGTATTTCTCGCCGGACGGCTCCTCCCTGCTTTACACCTCGGACGAATCGGGCTGGGGGCAGGTCTACCGCAAGTCCATCGCGACGGGGGCGGTCACCCGGCTGACCACCGGCGATGGCGAATTCGCCGAACCGGCCTGGAACCAGGGGATGAGGCGCATTGCGGTCACACCGAGCGGCTCGGTGGTCGCGATCCGGGCGGACCGCGGCTTCGACCACCTGACCGTCATCAGCCCCGGCGGCGCGGTGCATGACCTGACGGGGAGCCAGGGCACGTACACCTCGCTTGTCCACCCCGTTGCTTCGCCAACGAGCCAAAAGGTGGCACTGATCGCAAGCGGCCCCACCCAGCCGACGCGCGTCGTCGTGATCGACCTCGAGGGTGTGCCGCCGAAGTTCGACGTTCGCCGCCGGGCAGACAGCGAGACCGTGCCGCCGGCCGCGCTCTCGACGCCGGAGCCGATTAGCTACCCGTCGTTCGATGGCGAAGAGGCACACGGGCTCTACTACCCACCGCACAACCCGAACTTCACGAGTGGGGGCAAGCCGCCGCTCATCGTACTCGTCCACGGCGGCCCGACCTCGCAGTACAAGGCGGCCTGGGGCAACTCCCAGCAGGCGCAGTATTTCGCCACCCGCGGCTATGGCGTCTTCCTGCCGAACTACCGCGGCAGCACCGGCTACGGGCGCGACTACATGCTCAAGCTGCGCGACAGCTGGGGCATCTACGACGTGCAGGATGCGAAATTCGGTGCCCAGTACCTGGTCGACCGGGGCTCTGTGGACCAGTCGCGGCTGGTGATCATGGGTGGCAGCGCGGGGGGGTTCACGGTCCTCCAGTCGCTCTGCGAAGTGCCGGGATTCTACCGCGCGGCGCTCTGCCTGTTCGGCGTGGCGAACCAGTTCCTGCTCGCCGCCGACACGCACAAGTTCGAAGCACGCTACCTCGATTCGCTGCTCGGGCCACTGCCGGAAGCGGCCGCCATCTACCGCGAGCGCTCGCCCTACTTCCACGCGCACAAAATCACCGACCCGATCGCCGTCTTCCAGGGCGAAATCGACCGCGTGGTCCCACGCAACCAGAGCGACGAGATTGTCGCCTCGCTGCGGTCGCGCGGAGTGCCGCACGAATACCACGTCTACCC
>JBBSKE010000481.1:0-2850 GCA_038256595.1 Tepidiformales bacterium
AGCTTCTGCATCTTGAGCATGGCCGCGAAGGCGCGCTCAGATTTTTCGGTGTCGGGCGACTCGAGCATCGCTTCGAGTTCCGCCGGGGCGACCTGCCAGGAGACGCCAAACCGGTCCTTGATCCAGCCGCACTGCTGCGCCGCGGGGTCGCCACCTTCGCCGAGCCGTTCCCAGTAGTAATCCACCTCTGCCTGGTCGGCGCAGAGGATTTCGAGCGAAACCGCTTCGTTGAAGTCGAATTCGGGGCCGCCGTTCAGGGCGATGAACGTCTGACCGTCGAGTTCGAACTGGACGGTCAACACCGAACCGGCCGGCTTGCCGTGAATCTCCTGGCCAACCGCCGGATAATGCGTCACTTTGCCCAGTTTCGAGTTCTTGAAGATGCCACAGTAAAACCGGGCGGCTTCCTCCCCCTGCGTGTCAAACCAGAGGTTCGTTCGAATCTTGCTCATGGATATGCTCCTTTCGATTGCGGCCAGTTTAGCGGCCGGGAGATCGAAGCAGCATCGACCAGGCCGGAGAGGTGTGACAAACGCGTGGCATTCGATGGCTGCTATATCGGCGAACCCATTGACCACGATGGCGCCCTTCGCCTACGATCAGAGAGGCGGCTTTAGCACTCTCTTCAGGAGAGTGCCAGAATGCCCCTTTGGACTTGATAATGCCATTGTCAGACAGGCGCTCGCAGATCCTCGGCTTCATCGTCGATGACTACGTCGATTCGGCCCAGCCGATCGGCTCGCAGGCGCTTGTCGCTCGCCATGGCCTCACCCTCTCCGCCGCCACCGTGCGCAACGAGATGGCCGCGCTCGAAGACGAAGGCTTCATCACCCACCCCCACACCTCCGCGGGGCGCGTCCCCTCGAACCGGGGGTACCGCTACTACGTCTCTTCGCTCATGGGCGAACGCGAACTGACGCGTGGCGAACAGGTGGCAATCCTCCACCAGTTCCACCAGTCGGCCCGCCAGATCGAAGAGTGGGCCGGGCTGGCCGCGAGCGTCCTCGCGCGCTCCATGCGCAGCGTCGCCCTCGTCACCCAGCCGACGGTCCAGGAGATTCGCCTCAAGCAGCTCCAGCTCGTCGAACTCGAACACAATCGCGCGCTGCTCATCGTCGTCACCTCCGACGCCTCGGTGCGGCAGCTGCAGCTCGAATTCCCGGTCCCGGCGCAGCAGGAGCAGTTGACTCGGCTGGCCGCCCGCCTGAACGCGGAACTGGCCGGCAAAATGCCCGGCGAGATCCCTTCGCGCGAAGGCGTGGAGGCTATCTCTGGCGTCGAATCCATCGTCGTCGCTGCGGTTGCCGAATTGCTCCTGCGCGAGCAGTGGGCCACGGCCGCGATGCCCATCGTCGAAGGCGTGCGCGACCTCCTGCGCCAGCCCGAATTCGGCGACGCAGACCGCATGCTCGATACCCTCGAGGCGGTCGAAGAGTCTCGGCTGCGGTCCGCCATCCCGGCGGCTGCGGTCGACGATGCGGGGGTCGCGGTCGTCATTGGCGACGAGAACCACGACGGCCCCTACCAGGACATGAGCTTCGTGCTCGCGCGTTACGGCGCGCCGGGCACCCCGGGCGGCATGCTCGGCCTTCTTGGCCCGACACGCATGCCCTACGCAGACGCCGTCGCCCACGTTCGCTACGTGAGCGATGTGCTGACCGAACTGATGCGGAAGTTCTACGGTGAGTGAACGCTCCCGGTGAACGAACCGCGCAACGCTGGATTTGGTGTCGTTGCAAACAACATTCCAGCCACGCGGGCCGTTCGCCGCGAACAGCACTTCGCCCATATCAATCGGAAAGAGGAGGTTGCAACCGTTGACCTCGGAGCAAGAACAGGAACCCATCGAAATGGTAGACCGGCGCCGCGCGCACATGGCCGCTGATGCAGCCAGCAACGGCGAGGCGGAGGCTGCGGAAGCCACCGCCACGGCTGCCGGCGATGAATCCGCCGAACTCGCCGCCGAGCGGGAGAAGGCCGACACCTACTACAAGAATTGGCAGCGCAGCGCCGCCGATTTCATCAACTACAAGCGTCGCGTCGAACAGGACCGGTCCGAAAATGCCCGGCTTGCGAATGCGGCGATGGTCATCAACGTCCTCCCGGTGTTCGACGACATCGACCGCGCAGTGGCCACGGTGGATGCGAACCTCGCCGGGCTGAACTGGGTGCAGGGCGTCGTCGCCATTCACCGTAAGTTCAGCCAGCTCCTCGATTCGATGGGCGTCACGGAGATCGATTCGGCGGACCAGCCGTTCGATCCCGCCAAGCACGAAGCCATCGGCCAGGCGCCCGGCGACGAGGGCAAAGTCCTCCACGTGGTCCAGAAGGGGTACACCCTCGGCGACCGCGTCATCCGCCCGGCGATGGTCATCGTTGGCCAGGGATAGAAAGCTGCTAGCGGCTAGCTTCTAGTTGCTGGCTATCGGCTTCATCATCATCACCACTCGGCTGCGACCCGCCTCTGACGGCTAGCAGCTAGCAGCTAGGAGCTAATAGCTAAATGGCAAAAGTACTCGGTATTGACCTCGGAACTACGAACAGCTGCATGGCAGTCATGGAAGGCGGCGAGCCCGTCGTTATCCCGAACTCGGAAGGCGCCCGGACCACCCCGTCCGTCGTCGCGATTACGAAGACGGGCGAGCGGCTCGTTGGGCAGGTGGCCAAGCGCCAGGCCGTCACCAACCCGGACAACACGATCTTCAGCATCAAGCGCTTCATGGGCCGCAAGTCGGGCGATTCCGAACTCGCCCGAGACCTCGCTCTCGTGCCCTATAACGTCACGGGGTCCTCGAACGGCGACGCGCAGGTGAAGATGGGCGACAAGAACTACAGCCCGCCCGAAGTTAG
>JBBSKE010000482.1:0-2837 GCA_038256595.1 Tepidiformales bacterium
CGACATTGAGGAAGCGCGACCCCCAAAGGGAGCGCGTCGCCCGTGCGAGTGGCCACCAAAATCATCGCCACCCGCCCACCTCCCGCGAGCCGCTCTGTAGCCCCGCCCGGACTCTGGAGTACCACGCGCTGCTGGGACGCGCTCCCGTTGGCGGTCGCGCTTCCTCGGGTTGGGTGCAAACTTGCAAGCCTCGGCCAGCCCACGAGCCGCGCTCGAAACCTGTGTTTAACAGCCCCCTCTGGACATCCCCGGCGCAACGCTGCGAGAGTACGCTCAATTGGGCCCACCTCCCGTAGCTGGCGGCGCCAGCTACGGGATTCATGTTTCAGCGCATCCAGGGCGTGGGCCTCGGCCTGCTCATCGCGACCGCCGTCGTCGCTCTCGCCGCCTTCGGCACAACGTTCGCCCAGAACGCACCCCAGGGCTCGCCCCTGGACACCTCGTTCACCTACCAGGGCCGCCTGGCGGTCGACGGTATCCCCGCGGATGGGATGTACGACTTCGAATTCGAGTTCTGGGACACTCCCACCGGCGGGACCAAACTCCAGACCGGCCAGGCCACCAACAGCATCGCCCTTCGGCCAGCGGGACACGTCATCCTGCTGGTCGAACTACACGGCCGCGGGCACACCTTCGTGCACGAGCCGGAGGGTGACCCGCACATCCTTCTCCGCGGTCACGGAGTTGCAGACCGGGCAGGTGCAGGCCACCATTTCAAGCTCCGCCGCCCGCGCGAGCAGCGCCGGGTTCGTCACTTCGAGTTCGATATCGAGCGAGATTTTGACGAGCCGCGGCGGCCCCTCCGTCGCCCCTTCGGCCTCGATTCGCGCGGTCGCGACGCGCAGCGGTTCGTCCACGAGCAGTTCGTGGTTGCTCAGCCAGCCGAGCGAGCAGTTCCCGAGCGCGATCAGCAGCAGCTCCATCGACGTGTACCCGACCGGGCCGTCGTCGAGCATCCGGCGGGTGTTCACCGAGCTTCGCCCCCGCGCCCGGAAGATGATGCGGTCCCGCTGCTGAAACTCCGCGTGGACGGTCGTGGCCATGATGCTCCCCCTCTATAAATGGATGCCTGGCCGCTGCTGGCGGCTCGCCCGCGCAGTATGCACCGCGCCGGCCGAATTCGTCCTCTACGATACTCCCCGGGAGCGCGCGATTCGCCCATTGGCCCGCCGCCACCTCGGAAGGGAGTTCCGATGCCGATACGAGACCGCTGGTTCGCCGCAATCTGGGAGCGCCACGCCCGCAGCGAGGGTGAGCCGCTTAAGCGCCTGCGCCGCGAGGCCATCGGGCAGCTCTACGGGCGCGTGCTCGAAATCGGCGTCGGCGTCGGCTCGAACTGGCCGTATCTGCCCGCCGGCATCGACTACACGGGCATCGAACCGAACCCGGCGATGTTCGACCGCGCCCGCAAGCAGGCCGAGGCGCAGGGCCGCGCGCTCGACCTCCAGCTGGTCGATGTCCAGCAGATGCCGTTCGGAGACGAGTCGTTCGACCTGGTGTTCACCACGCTCACCTTCTGCTCGGTCACGAACCCGGGCGCCGGGCTCGCGGAGGTCCGGCGCGTTCTCAAGCCCGGCGGCGAGTTCCGCTTCCTCGAACACGTGCGCGCGAAGTCGGCGGCTCTTGCCCGGGTCCAGTGGCTGCTTCGGCCGCTGACGCGTGGATTCGCAGGCGGCTGCAACTGGGACTGCGACACCCTCGCCGCCATCAAGGCCGCCGGGTTCGCAGTCGAAAACGTGCGCGAGGCCAAGATCCAGTCGCTGCCCGCAATCCTCGGTTCGGCCACGAAACCCGCGCGCTGACCCCGAGAGGGCGCGGCGCTCCCCGATCCCGTAGACTCCGGGACACGCGCACACGGGGGACGAAGATGCAGGTCAGGAAGATTGCTGGCGCGCTCGGCGCCGAACTCAGCGGGCTGGACCTTTCGCAGCCTCTCACACCCGAGGCGACCGCCGAGATCCGGTCGGCCTTCCTCGAACACGGCGTCATCTTCGTGCGCGGCCAGCAGCTCAATTCGGCCCAGTTCCTCGCCTTCGCGAACGCGATGGGGCAGCCGGTCGAATACCCGTTCCTGAACGGCCTCGGCGACTACCCGGAGATCATCGAAGTGAAGAAGCTCGAGCACGAGCGCGTGAACTTCGGCGGAATCTGGCACTCGGACACCACCTATCTCGAGCCGCCGCCGATGGGCACGATGCTGCTCGCGCGCGAAATCCCGCCGTTCGGGGGCGATACGCTCTTCGCGAACCAGTACCTCGCCTACGAATCGCTCTCGCCGGGGATGCAGCGGCTGCTCGATAGCCTGGTCGCGGTCAACACGTCGGCGAAAGCGGACGTGAGCAAGACGCGCGAAGACCGCCTCCGCAGCGACGGCTCCGAAGAGGCGCGCAAGCAGTACGCGGCCGAGCACCCGGTGGTCCGCACCCACCCGGAGACGGGCCGCAAGTCGCTCTTCGTGAACATCGCCCACACCTCGCACTTCAAGGACATGACCGAAGCCGAGAGCGCACCCATCCTGCAGTTCCTCCACCAGCACCAGGTGAAGCCGGAGTTCACCTGCCGGTTCGCCTGGGAGGTCGGCTCGCTCGCCTTCTGGGACAACCGCTGCACCCAGCACAACCCGGTGAACGACTATCACGGCTACCGGCGGGTCATGCACCGGATAACCCTCGCCGGCGACAAGCCGGTGTGAGTGACGAGCCCCGCGGCGCCAGCCCGGCGTCGGGTGACTCGCCGCCAAAATCCCGCAATCCAGGCACAGGGTCGATGCGGGCGTGTCGCCAGTCACGGAGCGTGGGCCTGCGGGCGGGACCAATCGGCAGCCGATCACATCATCA
>JBBSKE010000483.1:0-2818 GCA_038256595.1 Tepidiformales bacterium
CGGGAGCACGAAAGTGACCATCGAAGCCGAAGTCCAGTTGATGAACAAGCTCCCCTAACAAGGCTCTCGTTCGAACAACTCATTCAACAAGCGAGCCCCGGTCCAATTGGACCGGGGCTCGCTTGTTGTGCGGGTCACCACCACTTACGGACGGGCTGAAGCAGGCTCTGGCGGCGTCCAGGACGTCCTCTTCCGGCCAGGCGAACGAGCGCGCGCCTGATTCATTCGACGGCGAGTGCCGCCAGCCGGTCGCGGTCGAGTTTCCGCTCATCGACGAAGATCCAGTACGTGACGAATGAAGCAATCGCGAGCAACGCGGCCGTCGGGCCGAGGGCGACGTAGCCGAAGCGGTCCAGCACGAGCCCGCCCAGCGCCGAGCCCGTCACAATGCCGAACTGCTGCCCAGAGGCGTTCAGCGCCATCACGGTGCCCCGGTAGGCAGGCGACATCTCGGTCATGATCGCCTGCGAACTGGCGAATCGCGCGCCACCGGCGGTCGCGAAAATGAGCAGGAAGGTGAAGCCGACGACGATGTTCATGGCGGCCGTGGTCACGAGGAAGATGAACACCGCGCAGAGCGCGGTCGACCCAAGGATGACTGGCCGCTTGCCCGATTTGTCGGAGATTCGCCCGCCGACGTTGCTCCCGATGAGTACGCCGAAGCCCATCGTCATCGTCAGCACGCCCAGCGCCCACTCAGCGAGGTTGAACTCGTCGTGGAAGTAGGCGGCGAGGTAGGTGGTGAGAATGAACCAGTAGCTGGTCGCGAGGTAGCCGGAGAAGATCGTCATCATCGTCTGCACGTCTTTGACGACTCTCGGGATGGCGGCGAGCGCGTTGCCTTTCGGAGCGTTCGCCCGCGGGGCATCGGCCGGGAGCTTGAAGAAGAGCAGCGCCGTGAAAACCACGCAGAGCGCGCCGAGCAGCACAAACGTCAGCCGCCAGCTCAGGAGGCCGCTGATGACCGCCCCGGCCGGCACGCCGAAGATGCTCGCGCTCGTATTCGCGGAGATGACCCACGACATCGCCCGCCCGCGCTCCTGGTAGGAGAACAGGTCGCCCACCGCGGAGAATACGGCCGGGGTGAGGCAGGCGACTCCCAGTCCGGCCAGCGCTCGGGCGGCCATGAGCCAGCCGAACGAAGGAGCGAGCGCCGAGAGCCCCGTCGCCAGGGTGAGAATCGCCATCCCCGTGACCACGACCGGCTTGCGGCCGATACGGTCGATGATTGGGCCGGAGAAGAACGCAGCCGTTCCGCCGACTACCGCGTAGACCGTCACGAGCAGGCCACCCACCGCGACCCGCACGCCGAGGTCGTCTGAGATATCCGGCAGAATTGGCGCGATGATGAGGTTGTTGAAAACGGAGGCGAAACTGGCAACGCAGAGAAGAGCGAGGACGAGCGTCCGTTTTCCCGGGTCGAGGAGAACCGTCACCAACCCAGCGTAGACGGCGAAACGCTAGGGACCACGCGTTTCGAAGGCTGCCCGGCGGCCGCCGGCACTTGTTAATTTTGCCGCAACGATTCCCCTGACCGGCGTTTCCATAGATACTACCGGTGGCCGAAATCGCGGTGTATACACTTCGCATCCGGCCAATTTCACCGATGGATACCACCATGCCACGTCATCCCAATGAGGCCTTGTTCGAAGGCGAGAACCCTTTCCCGATCATCCCGACCTGCGAGCACTTCGCCGGGACTGAGGAGCGCATCACGAAGGCCTTCGAGCTCCAGGCTCGCATGGGTGGCGTGTTCGACATCACGATGGACTGCGAAGACGGCGCCCCCACCGGCGCTGAGACCGCTCACGCCGAGATGGTCGTGCGCATGCAGAACAGCGAGAAGAACCAGTTCAACATGGCTGGCGTCCGCATCCACGACTACACGAACGAGCACTGGCGCAAGGACATCGATATCATCGTGCCCGCCGCCGGTGAGCGCGTCGCCTACCTGACGGTCCCGAAGACGACCCGCGTCGCCCAGTTCCGGGAGATGGTCGAATACATCCAGGAGACCGCCGGCCGCGCGGGCATCAAGCGCGAAATCCCGGTCCACGCCCTCATCGAGACGCAGGCCGGGCTGCACCAGGTCTGGGAGATCGCCGAAGTGCCGACCGTCCAGGTGCTCGACTTCGGCCTGATGGACTTCGTCAGTGACCACCACGGCGCAATTCCCTCGATCGCGATGAGTTCGCCGCTGCAGTTCGACCACGCCCTTCTCCGCCGTGCGAAGGCAGAGACGGTCGCCGCAGCGCTCGCGAACGGCATCGTCCCTGCACATAACGTGACGCTCGAACTGAAGGACCAGGACGTGATCTTCGGCGACGCAAGCCGCGCCCGGAACGAGTTCGGTTTCCTTCGCCAGTGGTCCATCTACCCCGCCCAGATCGAGCCGATCAATCGCGCGATGGCGCCCTCCGCCCCGGAAGTCGCGAAGGGTGAGGCGATTCTCCTCAAGGCGTTCGCAGCCGACTGGGGCCCGGTGCAGCACGAAGGCGAACTGCACGACCGCGCGACCTACCGCTTCTTCTGGGAGCAGCTCCAGCGCGCACGCATTCAGGGTGCCACTATCTCCGATGAAGTGACCAAGCTGTTCTTCGCCGAGGCCTGATGCGAGCCTGGCGACTACTGGCAACGAGCGGGCTGGCGATAGCCGTCGCGGCGTCACTGGCGTGCGGCGATGGCGGTGAATCTCCGCTACCAGCGTCGACTGTCGCCAGCGGGTCCCCGTCGCCGATTGTCAGCCTGCCGACGGCCGGCCCGACGCCCGTGACGGTGCCGGTCGATAAGTTCGTCGAGGCGCTCTGCCTGCCCTGGA
>JBBSKE010000484.1:0-2809 GCA_038256595.1 Tepidiformales bacterium
ACATTATCGATCGCCCATAACGCATGGCTCGGTGACACCGCGCCAAAACGGAGCCGCACCGTGGCGGCACCATCAGCACCCGGGAGGGCACGGACCTCCGGCCGCTTATGCTCCGCAAAATCATGAATCCGTCCTTCGAAGCATGCGGCGAGACCCGGAGTGTCGCCGGCAACCGTGAAGGCTCCGATACGTCCCCGATGAGCGGCGACACCCGGTTCCAGTCGCCACGGGAACTTGCTCCGCTCTTCATTCAGGAAGGCAGCGACGTCGAATCCGTCTTTCGCACCGGCTTCTTTGTTAGCGTCCGCATAGTTTTTCTTCGCCTCATCAAGGAATGGCTTGTAGACAAAATAGACGACCGGCTTCCATGTCTGGCCGCGGTCCAGCGAGTATTCGAGAATCCCCATGCGGAAAGCATCCTGTTCCCAGGCACTGTTGAATGAGAGGTGGACATCTTTGCGACCGGAGCAGTCGAAATCCGGAGACTCGAGATACTGAATCTGCGCGCCGGGGCGGCTGGACGACATAGCGAGCGCAAATCGCCCGTTCAGCAGAGGGACTTCGGCACCATTCGCGACTTCGCGCTTTTTGGTGTTTTCCATCAGGATACGCTTTCGGAGCAAATCATCGCCCCAGTCGAGTTGGGCGCGGTCAATGACGGTCCAGTCTTTCCATGAATCGGTTAGAAAATCCGCGGCGTGATGGACACCCGGCCGGCTGCCAGGGTCCGACTGGTTCCACACTCGCCAACCCGGGGGCAAGTTGCCAGGGATCACAGTTTCGAAATTCTCAAACGCTCCTGGAATCGGTTCCCGGGAAATCGCGGGAGGAGCGGCGGCGACATCGCCGGCCTGATCCGGATTCGATTTGGCCACGCGTTTCGGGACGAGCCGACCCAGGTTACCGAGCAGCGGCAACGGCTGTTGGCCGGCCTCGAGCTTTTTCAGATAGTCATCCAGCCGGTCGAGCGCGCCGTCGTAGGCCGTTTGCGCATCCTCCCATTTACCTTGGGAGGCGAGCGCCATCGCATTTTGGTAAAGCGTGTTCGGGCTTGAGCTTTCTTTGGCGGTCGGGGCAAGGGCGAAGACTTTGGCAGCGGCTTCGGCCGCCAAGCCGGTGCGTCCGATCTTTCGCATCAGTTCACCCCGCATGGTCCACACCTCAGCGTTCTCCGGTGCGAGTTCGATGGACCGGTCGCTGAACCAGACGACGGTGTCTTCCCAATGGCGTTTCGCGGTCCCGATGCCTGCGACGCTGTCCGTCTGATAGCTTGAGGCGAGGCGGGCGAAAGTGAGCGCGTCGTTTGGCGACAAGCGTAGCGCCTGGTGGAGGTCTTCCCTGAAAAGAGATGCCCGGAGGCGTTCCATGAGCTTTGCTACGGTTGTTCGTGCGCCGGGCGAAACCGTTCTCGATTCCGGGGCCTCGAAGAGCCACTTCGCCCACCGGAACCACTCAGCGTCTGCGGCATAAACGGAATCCGCCGCCAGTACCTTCCCGCGCAGGGCCGCCAATTCTGCGTCGGGCACATTCTCAAGGGTGCCCGTTCCTGCTGCCAGGCGACGACCGCCGACGGCCTCCGCCACATCGGGAAACCATGCGGGAACCGGCGTCCGCGGAGGAATCGCCACGGTTAGCACAATTCCATGGCTCCACCCGACCGCGGCCGCGCTGCCATCTGGCTGGATCGCGATGGAGGTTGCCATACCCCGTTCTCCCACCGGGTCGGTCAGGGGCAGCCCCGTGGCCACATCCCAGAGCTGGAACCAGCCGAGTCCACCAGCAGTCTGGAGAGTACTCGTGGCCAGGATCTTTCCATCCCGGCTGAATTGAACGCGGCTGACGCTACCGGGGTGCCGAAGCGGCGGCGTCAGCATTTTGCCGCTCCCCACATCGAAGAGGTAAGCGAAGCCGGACGTCGCTGTTAGAGCGGACCCGGAGGCGACCGCGAGGATGCGGCCATCGGCGCTGAGGTCCAATCCGCGCGACCAGTCGCCAATCTCGAATTCCCGCACGATTTCCCCCGACTTGAGATCAATCATCGGAACCTTCGCATCCAACTGGGATACGATGACATACCGGCCGTCGGGGGTGAAGGCGAAGTCATCGGGGATGTTGACCGTCTGTCGCGGCTCGAATTGGGGAGTGCCGGTGCGGGGGTCAACGACGGCGATCGTTCTCTTCGTGTCGTCAGACACCGCGAGGAGCGAACCTGCGGCATTGAACGCGAGCCGTCCGATGCCGTCCTTCCCGGGGAACGGGTTGATGCTGGCCTTCGCACCGTCGCCCGACCATATCGTGACGGTTCCGTCCGCTGTGCCGCAAGCGGCACGGGTGCCGTCGCGGCTTATGGCCACGACATAGACCCAGGCGTTGCCTTTGAGTTCCGTCAGTACTTTGCCGGAGGGTGGCTCCACGACCGCGGCACTTTTTTCGCCGTTGATGACGATCATCCGTTTCCCGTCCGCCGACCACGCGACCGACGAACGGAAAGCGTTATCCGCCGCCTTCGGATCAACATTGATTTGAATCGTCTGAACGCTGGTGGACTTCTGCGCGTCCCAAACCTGGAGTCGCGGTGCCGGTGATACAGATGGCCAGTCATAGGTAAGCCAGTGTCCGCCCTCCGACGGAGCGGATACAGAGGAATTGCGCTGGCCGCGCTCGGCTAGATACTCCGGGGCTGCCGGCGAAGAGCCGATCTCATGGAGAAAAAACCGGCCGTTCGTCTGCCCACCAACTGTGGAACTGGGTTTCACTTGATGGTGTGACAGCCATGAGCGTGCCTCACGACACGAACGAGCGGAGGACT
>JBBSKE010000485.1:0-2803 GCA_038256595.1 Tepidiformales bacterium
CGACTCGTGCCCCGGTGTCGTGCAGACAATCCGGTACCGCCCAGGCGAAAGGCTGATTGCCCCCTCGTTCGGACTACTGCCAGCGACCGCATGACCGGCGAGCGTTTCGCCATGGACCGAATCCGTGAGCACCGCGAATTCGTGGTCGATGCTGCTCGCATTCGCCAGCCGGAAGGTCAGTGCACCGGCCGGGACAGTCACTTCGCCCCCGGAATCCTTCGCCTTCGAACCCGGGACCCGCACTTCGCCCGCAGCCCCACCGACGAAGAGTTCACCGTGCGAGTGCGTCCCGCCGAGCCCGAAAAAGAACACCAGCGATGCCGCGATGAGGAAAAGCACGCCCGCGACGCGGACCGCATGCAGCTTGCGATGCTCCTGCGGGCCATGAGCGGCGTGCATCGGCACTCAGCCTCTGTGAACTGGCAGGGGCGGTCTCGGCGTGCTCGCGGGCCAACCCGTAGCGGACCATCCCGACGCCTGCGGCGATGAGCGCGACGCCAAGTCCCAGAAACGCGAGATCCCAGCCCAGCGGTGCACCGATGTCATCGCGGACGTGGTGCAGCCCGAGAATGTGATGGTCGATGACGCCTTCGACCACGTTGAACATCCCCCAGCCTGCCGCGAGCAGACCGGTGAGCACCCAGCCCCAGCCCGGGCGGTGAACCGGCACGCTATTCCAGAGGAGCGCCAGTCCGGCGACCGTCGAAATCCAGGTGAGCGCATGGAACATCCCGTCCGAGAGGGTGTTGTCCTCCAGCCCTGCGACCGTCGTCATCGGGAAACTGCCCTCGGCGGAGAGCATGTGGTGCCACTGCAGGATCTGGTGGAAGACGATGCCGTCGACAAATCCTCCAAGGCCAACCCCCAGGAGAATGCCAGCGGCGATGAACTGTTTCGGAAGCGACGACATGCTGCACCTGCGCATTTGAAGTGCAGCAAGCGTGTCGCTTGCGCTCTGTCAGACGCGCCCGAATTTCGGCCGGGAGATTGCGGTTCCGTGTCACCTTCGGGGCGCGGGCCACCTGCTACCGCTATCGCATGCCGCGCCGCGCCTCGACGATGCCGGAGGCCCAGCCCGGGGCCCGGCAACCCGTAGGCACTGAAACTGTTGCCAGGTCGATGCCCGCCCGCACGAGAATCCAGGACACACACGAGTCCGAGGTCCACATCTCCGGGTGGCCGCGCCGCCGCCGGCCCCAGGTGTAGTTCGGCACCTCTTTCGTCAGCGCGAGCACTCGCTCCGCCAGCGCCGGGTCGGTCCCGAGCGCGATTCGCGGCGCCAGCACCCAGCGCTCATCCGGGAGGTCGTCGCCTTCGCGGACGCAGACCTGGTATCGAAACATCCGTAGCCGGTCCGCCCCGCGCACGCCAACAGGCCCGGTCACTTCCCCGCGATCGTTCGGTCCTGGTGGCGAGGGCGTCACTTCGAGCGTGAAGTGCTGCTCGCCGGTCCCGATCTTCAGGGCAGCGTGCAGCAGCTTCCCCGGCGGGCGCCGCCCGATGCGGGAGGCGAGCGCTTCGAACAGCCAGAGGCTCGCCCACTGGAAGTGTGTCCCGGCGCCGACCGGGATCCACGAGAGCTCCACATAGGCTGCCGGCGCGGCCGGTTTCACGTCATCCACTGGTACCCTCGATGGCCGGCGAACTGCCTGCCCATCGAGTCTGCCACGAATCCCGGCGGGCGGTAGAATAGGGACATGGACCTCAAAGCGCGCATCCGCGACATCCCGGATTTCCCCACCCCCGGCGTTCTCTTCCGCGACATAACACCGCTGCTGAGCGACCCTGACGCCTTCTCCTTCGTGCTCTCGGCGCTCGAAAAGGACGCCATCGCGCGCCAGGCCGAGGCGGTCATCGGGATCGAGTCGCGCGGGTTCATCTTCGGCGCGCCACTCGCCGCGCGGATGCAGGTGCCATTCGTCCCGGTGCGCAAGCCGGGCAAACTCCCGGCCCCGTGCGAATCGATGGAATACACGCTCGAATACGGCACGAATCAGCTCGACATCCACGTCGATGCGCTGCCCGGCGGCGAACGCGCCTACATCGTCGACGATGTCCTCGCGACCGGCGGCACTGCTGCGGCGACGGCCAAGCTGGTGGAGCTCATCGGTGGCAAAGTCGCGGGCTTCGGCTTCCTGATCGAACTCGAATTCCTCGCCGGTCGCGCCCAACTCGGCGCCTACGACGCCCACAGCCTCGTCCAGTACTGACTGACCGAACGGCGCTCGCGGCAATTCGCACAATTAGTCTTGAAGAGTGACACGAAGGCGTCAGCGCTTGTCGCGTCTCCATGTATCCTTGGCACACCGGGGAGGGGTCGGCATGGGTAGGGTCTACGTCGAGGATTGGGGTGCTGCGTACGGCTCGCCGTATCTCGTCACGCCCGACCTCGATTCCGAAATTGCCGAACTCGTCGAGGATGGTCCCGAATTCCACAGCCACCCGGGCGTCAAGGGGCAAGGGCGAGGCGCGCTCGCATTCGTCGATGGCGTCCGCCGGGCCGAGGCCTGGCTCTTCACCGAGGCGGCAGGCAGCGGCGAGCCGATTCGCGCCGTGGCCGGCACCCATGCCTGCGGCTCCGTCATTATCGGTGGCGACGGCAGGGCCGAATTCGGCGAGATGAACGTGCAGCGGGTCGTCATCTGGGGCAGCGGCCACGAATCGGTCCCTCTACAGCATGGCCAGTGGTCCTGGACCGCGCACTCGATCGCCGACCCATCGCCGGATGCGCCGCTCGCCGAGTTGCAGAATCGCATGCGCCAGGCGGAGGGCATCTTCGCCGAGCGCCTCGCCTCCGAAGGCC
>JBBSKE010000486.1:0-2797 GCA_038256595.1 Tepidiformales bacterium
AGACTTTGGTGGCGAATCACGCGACCCGGGGCTGGCGCACCGGGGTTCGTCGCGTTCTCCCTAGCTCCAGGCGGGTTCGTGGCTGCCGAGGGGCGCGGTTGGCAGTTCCCAGTGCGGCGTGGTCTCGGACATCTTGAGCGGCGGGGCGAGATGGCGGACGCAGCCGTAGCCGCTCATATGCTCTTCGAGGAAGCCTTCGACCTCGCCGAAGCCCGAGGCGCTCGCGCGGTCCATGTCCGTGCCCATCCGGTAGTACCACATGCTCGTCTGCGAGAGCGAGACGCGGACCGACCAGGAGCCGCCCTCGGTCGCCCGCTTGCGCAGGGCCATGAGGGTGCCGAGCGCCGAGAAGTAGCCCGTCGTGTAGTCGTTCATGGCGACCGGCGCGAGCACCGGGTGCTCCGGGTTGTGCATGTAGGCGACGCCGGTGGTCGATTGGGCGAGCTGCTCCCAGCCGGGACGCTCCTGCCACGGACCCTCGTGCCCGAAGGCGTTCTCGGAGACGTAGATGATGCTCGGGTTGAGGGCCGCCGCCTGCTGGACGCCGAAGCCGCGCCGTTCGAGCGACTTGTGCTGGAACCCCTGCGAGAAGACGTCGGCCCCGCGAATCAGATCCTTCAGGGTGTCGGACTGGGCCTGGTCGTTGAGGTCGAGCCAGGCCTGGCGCTTGCCGTGGCCGGTGTCCATTTCGAAGCCAGTGATCGTCGGCAGGTTCGGCGAGGCGATGTGCAAGGCCTCGGCGCCATGTTCGGCGAGTGTGCGCGCGCAGGTCGGGCCGGCGAGAACGCGCGTGAGGTCGAGCACGCGGACGCCGCTCAGCGGGCGCGGACCTTCCTTGAAGGGCACGACCGGGCCGTCGGCGATCTTCGTCACTTCGAGCACGGGCTTGCTCGCGAGGAGCGCACCCTGGGGGTGGGCGAGCCACTCCTCGTTCGTGCGGCAGACCGCGTTGCAGAGCCCCTTGGCGGCAAGCGCGTCTTCGAGCTCCCAGGAGTTGCGCTTCATGCAGGCGGCAGCGATGTCGGCGTTCGTGGCCGACATGTCGAGGCCCAGCTCTTCGAGGATGCCCTCGGTGTGCGTGAAACTGCCGTGGAGGTGGATCCAGCGTCCATCGCCGCACTGCCAGATGGCGGTCACGGCCGGGCCCTCACGGGCGCGCATGGGCAGCTCCTGGCCGTCGACCGTGACGAAGGTGTAGCTACGCAGCGAGGCGGCGGCGTGGCGCATGTCTATTGAGAGCGCCTGGCTCTTGCCACCGCGCATCTGCCAGATGCGGTTCGCTTCCTGGCCGACGAGGGCGAGAGCCGTGCTCGCCCCTTCGCCGAGGCGGAAGGGGGAGTCGCAGACCGGGTCTTCCCCGTGGATGGTGATATCGGTGGATGGGTCGAGTTCGAGACCCGCGAGCATTGCCGCCCGTTCGATTGCCGCGCGCTGCATATCGCATCGCCTCCGTAGTGGATGTCGTGTGGCGGCAAGCCTACGCCACGGGACGCCGAACGCAAGCTGAAGGTGCCGGAGAAGTCGAGGAAAGGTCGAAAACGCGTACCTCATAGCTGTTTTGGGGATGCAACCTGCTGCGACGGCCAGATTGAGGGTAGTCCCGGCGGTGTCCGCCGCCGTATGCTATGAGACAGGTTGATGAGCGGTGGGCCTGCACGGCAGAGCACCACCATCCTCGTGAGGCGCGGTTCGAGATGAGCCCGATCCAGACGAAACAGCAGCCAATGGGACGAAAGCATTCCGTGAGCATGCGCCGGGCCGAGCGCTACCTGGCGCGCGCCCGGGCACTCATGCGTCTCACCGAAACCCAGCCGATGCCGGAAGAGATCGAAGCACGCAGGCGGCGCAGCGACCTGGCCCTGCGTGCGATGACCTACGCCTCGCTGGCCAGCGCCCATGCGGAGCGCGCGGTGATTGAGCATGACGCGGACGAGCGGAAGCGGCGCGCGAACCAGAAAACGCGCGCGGCGACGAAGAAGACGCAGAACGCCGGTTAGTCCGGGAGCGAACCCGCTGGTCTCAGGACATCGCGCGGGTATAGCTGGCGAGGTCGAAATAGTCGCGCCAGGCAGAAATTCGGCCATCAGCAATCTCAAACACCCCGACGACCGGCAAGTCAACGTGCTTGCCGCCCGCATCCGCGATGTCGACGCGCTCGGCGAAGACGACATTGCCGTTGGCGGCGATGTTCAGCAGCTTCCACTCAGTCCTATCCCAGCCTTTGAGAAACCGTCCGATGCTTGCTCGCACCGCCTCGATCCCGGTCGATGGTGGACCGGGCATATTGTGGTAGACCGCGTCGTCGGTGAAGTAGGCCATGAGCTCTTCGAGGTCGAGGCGGCTCCACGCCGCGAGAAACTCCGCGACTATTACTGCTGGTTCTTTGGGCATCTTTCTTCCTTCCTCGCGACTGCGTATGGCAGCGCAAAACCTGCTCCCAGCGACTTCGTTGTTCGCCAGGAACGACATCGAGCGATTACTCGAAGCGGTCGGCGACTCCGTACTCCTTCGCCCATGAGCGGTATTGCGCGACCACCTCCAGGTGGTAGGGGATGCCCGCTTCGCGCCGCTCTTCTTCGAATTCCGCCTGGCCGAGTCCGGCGTACATGACGCGATCATGGCCGGAGGCGGGCGGCGTCGCGCGCAAGGCGGCCATGTAGGTGTCCATCTGCGCGCGAAAGCTCTCGGGGTCGGTAAAGGCGGCGATGTTGTAGGCGACGAAATGGTGCGACACGTTCGAACCCGCGGAATAGCCAGGCCCGGCGCCGGAGAGCATCCCCGCGAGGACATCGACCAT
>JBBSKE010000487.1:0-2781 GCA_038256595.1 Tepidiformales bacterium
CACGTCGGACGGCTCTGCAGTGAACCGACGGTCGATGATCTTCTGGCGGCCCGCTCCATGGCTGCTTTCGGCCGCTGAGACGGCCCCTTCGCCGACGGACCACCGCTGCCAGAGCGCCAATGCGAGCGGGACGAGCATCCCGACCGCGAGCGCAATCACATATCCGACAATGGCGAATGCGAGAGCCACGGCCGTCCCATATGCCGTGAACGTGTCCAGCAGGTCGAGAAATTCCACGAAAGCGGCCGTCCCCACTGCGAAGGAGCAGGCGCCGGCAACGACGAGCAGGCCCCGGAGCGAATCTGCGTACCAACCGCCGATCCCGAATGCGAGCGGCAGGCCCACGTAGAGCCCGTATTGCAGCAACAGGCTCGGCCCGCTCGCCGCGCCACCATAGGCGTTCACCGGCACCAGCAGTTCAACCCCGGGCCATTGGAAGAACAGGTTCATCACGCCAAAGGTCACTACCGCCCCGACCAGCGCGAGGAGCATGACCCAGGAACCGGAATGTGCCCGCCAATCGCTTCCCGAAGTGACGCTAGTCATGTGATTCGCTCCCGTTCCCAGCCGTCCCCGCAATGCTTAGCCGGCCGATGCTGGGCAAAACGAGCGCCAACACAACCGTCACTCGCTGCGCCAGGGCACGGACTACAGCCGAACTGTAGTCCGTACCCAATAATCAAGTTCGAGTCAAGCTAGTAGCTAGCAGCTAGAACCTACTCGTCCTCGTAATACTCCATGCCAAGATGCGTGATCTGCTCTTCGCCCATCATGTAGCGGAGCGTGTTTTTCAGCTTCGTCTGCTGGATGAAGAGGTCGTGCTCCGGATAGAGTCCGGGTGCGTGCTGGGGGCTCTTGAAGTAGAACGAAAGCCACTCCTGGATGCCCTTCATGCCGGTTCGCTTCGCGAGGTCGAGGAAGATCGCGAGGTCGAGCACCAGCGGGGCGGCGAGAATCGAGTCCCGGCAGAGGAAGTCGATCTTGATCTGCATCGGGTAGCCCATCCACCCAAAGATGTCGAGATTGTCCCAGCCCTCCTTCGCGTCGCCGCGGGGCGGGTAGTAGTTGATGCGAACCTTGTGGTAGATCTCGCCGTAGAGGTCCGGGTAAACCTCCGGCTGGAGGATGTACTCCAGCACGCCGAGCTTGGATTCTTCCTTGGTCTTAAAGCTCTCCGGGTCATCGAGCACTTCGCCGTCGCGGTTGCCGAGGATGTTCGTCGAGTACCAGCCGGCGACGCCGAGCATGCGCGCCTTCAGCATCGGCGCGATGACCGTCTTGAGGAGCGTCTGGCCAGTCTTGAAGTCCTTGCCGCAGAGGGGCACGCCCTTATCGATGGCGAGTTTGAGTAGCGCGGAGGTGTCGGCGGTCAGGTTCGGGGCGCCGTTCGCGAAGGGGACGCCTTCCATGATGGCGGCGTAGGCGTAGAGCATCGACGGGGCGATAGCCTGGTCGTTCGCTTCCATGGCCGCTTCGAACGCTTCCAGGTTCGAATGGACGGCGGTCTCTTCCATGAAGATCTCGGTGGAGGCGGCCCAGACCATGACGAGGCGGTCGCAGTTGTTGTTCGCCTTGAAGTCGCGGATGTCCTTGCGGATGGCCTCGGCGAGTTCGAGCTTGTTCGGCGCAGTCTTGACGTTCGTGCCCTCAAGGCGCTTCACGTAGAACTGGTCGAAGGCGGCGGGCATCGGCTCGATCGACTTGAGGAAATCGGCAATGGGGTAGATGTGCTCGTGCTTGTCGAGGACGCCGCACTTGAGGGCTGCCTCGTAGGCGTTGTCCGGGATCGGGTCCCAGGCGCCAAAGACGAGCTGGTCGAGGCCGGCGAGGGGAACGAAATCCTTGATCAGCGGGGAGCGGTTCTCGGTGCGCTTGCCGAGGCGGATGGTGCCCATCTGGGTGAGGGAGCCGATTGCCGTGCCGCTGCCCCGGCGGGAATTTTCGACGCCAGCGATGAAGGTTGTCGCGACGGCGCCGAGGCCGACGAGAAGAATACCCAGGCGACCCTCGGCGGGCTCGATGGGGCGGGGTTCTGTTGCTACGAAGTCTTTTGCTTCCAAAATTACACCTCTGTCTCTTGCGAGCGTCATGAGGACGCCCTGCCACTGCGAAGGGATTCGCCCGGTATTGGCCCAGTGCTGGATGGTGCTCTGGCGACGGCCAAGGAGGGCGGCCAACGCGGTCTGTCCGCCGAAGCGGCGGATGATACGTTCAGCGGCGTTGGGGTTGTCCATGCTCACGGGACTCACGATAACGGTATTTTCGTTTTTCGCAATGAGGAGCGAGGTGTCGAGGGATAAGATACCTTACCGGATCGAGTACGAGCGCCATGCCGGAGTGTTGCAGGGCCTGTCGGCTGCTGCTTATATTCGGCACCGAGGAGCGGGTATGCATCAGTTCTTCTGGAATGAAAGACACGCGCGACGCGCCTTCGGGCCTGGTTGCGACCACTCCTGGACGCCTCTGCCATGATGACGCGCGCTCGCATGGCGGCCATGTTTGCGGTGGTCCTGGGCATTGCCTCGCCTGGCATCGCGAGTGTTTTCATCGCGGACGCGGGCCAGGATGAGGTTCCCGTCAGCCGGGAGGCCACTGCGGTCGCCACGGAGGTGGCCAGCGAACCTTCGCCTCGCGAGGCGCTCGATGCTGCGTTGGCTGGGTATCGTTCGTGCGCGGTTGCGAAGGGGTTCGAGGTGGTCGGGGAGTTTGCCGGTCATGGCGAGCGGCAACTGCGCTTCCAGCTGGCATGGCCCTCGGACGCGGCAAACCCAGCCGGGGAAC
>JBBSKE010000488.1:0-2760 GCA_038256595.1 Tepidiformales bacterium
ACCGGCTCGCAGATGAAGGCGGCCACGGTGTCCGGCCCTTCACGCAGGATGACCTCTTCGAGCGCGTCGGCGGCGGTCACAGAGCCGGCCATCTTCGCCTCTGCGGGGAAGCGTTCGAGCGTTTCCTTGTTTTTCACGAGTTCGATGCCCGCGAAGAGCCCCACGCCGCGCACCTGGGCGACGTTCGGGTGCGATTCCAGCGCCTTCAGCTTCTCGTGGAGCTGCGCGCCCATCCGGGCCGAGCGTTCGACCAGGTTTTCGCGCTCCATGATCTCGAGGACCTTGTCGGCGACCGCGCAGGACGCCGGGTGGCCGCTGAACGTGTAGAACATGAGGTCTTCGCCCCGGGCAGCGAGCGGCGCAACCACCTCCTCGGTCGCAAAGACGCCACCCATCGGCGCATAGCCGCCAGCGAGACCCTTGCCGCCGACGAGGATGTCCGGGACCACGTCCCAGAGGTCGACGCCCATCTTCGTGCCCGTTCGCCCGAACCCGGACATGACTTCGTCGGCTATGAGGAGCACGCCGTACTTCGAGCAGACCTCGCGGATCTTCGGCCAGAAGTTCGGCGGCGGGACGTTCACACCTGCCGCCGCGCCGACCACCGGCTCGCAGATGAAGGCGGCCACGGTGTCCGGCCCTTCACGCAGGATGACCTCTTCGAGCGCGTCGGCGGCGGTCAGCCGCGGGTCCGGGTCGAGGCGCCCAAGCCCGGCTTCGAGCGAGTAGGGCGCGGGGATGGTGGGGTGCTCGACGAGCAGCGGGTCCAGCCCCTTGCGCCGGCCGACGTGGTTGCCGACCGAGAGCGCGCCGAGCGAGACACCGTGGTAGGACATGTCGGTGTGAATCATCTTCCAGCGCGAATCGCGGCCAGCTGCGACGTGGTGCTGGCGCGCGAGCCGCACGCCCGCCTCGACCGATTCGGACCCTCCGCTGACGAAGAGCGCGCGGGTCATCCCCTTCGGCAGCCAGTTCGCGACCAGCCGCTCGACCAGCCGCGAGCGGTGCTCGTTCGCCCACGGCGGGATGAGGTAGGTGACCTCGGTGAGGACGCGAGCGGCCACCTCGGCGACCTCGGGCCGCCCCCAGCCGATATTCGCGACGATGGCGCCCCCGGCGGCGTCGAGGATTCGGCGGCCATCGGGAGCGACGAGATAGGCGCCCTCGGCGCTGGCGATCTCGAGCGGGGTCGAATGGGGGACGAAGGTGGTGTTGCGTGCGCGGTCGGCTTCCATGGCGGGCATGCTACCAGCCTGCGGGCCCAGCATCGAAAGCACCGCCGGCAACCGTGTCGTTGGTCATTTGCCGCCCGGGTGACGGGCACGAGGGCGCCGAGCGCTGGCGCCCTCATGCCCGGCGGGTGTCACCGATTAATTGCCGGTCGAATTGGTCGCCCTGGTGAGCCTCGCGGGGATTGCGACCTTCCTGGCGGCGGAATCCGGCTCTTCCGCTTCCGCGATCGCGAAGCCCTTCGAGTCCTGGGACAGCTCCTCGAGTGGGTTGTCGCACCACTTGATTGGGAAGTCGGACTCTTCGAAGAAGCACTCATAGGCGAGCTGGTCAGCGATGGAAGTGCAGGTGAACGTGTCGTTCGAGCAGGAGGGCTGCTCTGGCCACGGCCCGTCCGTATTGGCCTTCGCAAAGCCCGGCGAGAGGAATGCTGCGCCGACTGCGATGGTGGCCGCAGCGGCCATGACGAAACGGTTCGAACGAATCTTGAGGATGGTCATTGTTGAATCTCCTATCTTCCTGTCGTGCCCGGTTTTCCGGGTGTGCCCGGATTTCCGGGTGTGCCCGGATTTCCGGGTTACACAGGTAAGACAGGAGACTCAGCGACTTCTTACAGCGATTTCGTACGGTTTTGGAGAAAATCCTGGCGCCGCAAGAATCGGACCGTTGGTGCGAGACCTGCAGCCTGGTCGCCTTCCATAACGTCTCGGCGAGTCCGCGTGCAGCGCGGCTCGGTCCAGGGCACCCAGCTCACACGAGCTAACCGCCTCGGTCACCGGCAGGCGGCGTCGTTGTTAAGCGTTTCGAGAACCTTCCCGGCGTCTGGGAACGAACCCACGAGCGCTTGCATGTCCTCGCCGAAACTCTGGTCCGCGAAGTCGTCATCGGCGTCCGCGACGAACTGCTGGTAGGCCGGGCCGAACTCGGCGCCATCGGGGAGGTCATTCACACTGGCGATGACGTTTTTCAGCTGGATGACACTGTCCGCAACCCACGCACTCCAGGTTTCCTGGACCTGTCGGCCGCCATCGAACGACGGGACAGGCGGCTTGCTGACGCTGTTGCTGTAGGCGACAAGTTCCGTGAGGAGGCGCTCATATTCGGCCAGGACGGTGGCTTTTGCGGCATTCCCGGAACCAGCCGCAGTGCGAATGGCAGCTCCGGTGAGCTCTGCCTGCTTGCGGTAGGCGACCACCGACTTGCAGACCTCACGCGTCCAGGTCACCGCCGCCGTGCCCCCGCCGCTGGCAGGAGTCGCTGCGGCGGTTGGTTGCGATGTGGCTGCTGGTGCTGGGGTTGTCCCGGTTGGAGTGGTCCCGGAAGTTGTCGCTTCGGCGGCGGGCGTTTCTGTAGCCGCAGGAGCAGACGTTGCCTCGTCGTCAGAGCCCGAATCCGACCCGCCGCCACACGCGGCGAGAACCACGAGGCACGTGGCTGCCAGCAAGGTGACCGCCAGCTTCTTCAGGATCGGGGTGGGTCGCAAATTCCGACGCTCGGTCATGGCACTACCCTTTCATCACTCAAAGACGT